>SKHA01000042.1 GCA_007117185.1 Spirochaeta sp.
CTTCCCGGCCCACCTCGGTGATGAATCCGAAATCACCCAGGTTCACCGGCAGGATCGGCGTGTCCCGCTCCGCCAGCACACGGCTGGCAAAGAGCACCGTTCCATCTCCTCCCAGGGTCACCGCCAGGTCAAACCGCGTCTCCGCGGGCAGTGCTGTGGCGCCGCGGTCGTAACTGAAGGTTTGTACGGCGCGGGCGCTGCTCTCAAGGTACGCAGCAATCTCCCGGGCAGCCTCGGCGGCGCCGACTTTGGCGGTGTTGGCGATAATCAGAACTGAATCCAGCGAACATTTCATCTCGTACCCCTACTATATAAAGGGCCGCAGCGGCGGTAAAGCTTCTCCCCCGAGCGCATACTCAAGGCATTGTCGCCAGAACACGCTCAATTCGTTCCTGTTCACTCCTGCCCAAAGCGGGAAAGAGAGGAAAAAGGACCATTCTCGACGCCAGGGAGAGGGCGTTGGGAAACTGACTCACCCCTTCTTCCGCGGCATCCAGGGTTTCCAGGATCGTTCCCTCAAACGCCCGAACCGCGGTCACACCGTGGGTACGGGCGTACTGTTCCACCTCCCGGGGGGAACTTTGAACCAGGACGGGCAGAGCGTAGAAGACGTTCTCACCCTCCCCGCCCTGCAGGGGAACAACGTGGCGTGTCCGCTGGACGGTGCGAAGGAAGCGCGCCGCCATCTCCCGGCGCTTCTCGATGAACCGTTCCAGCTGCTTCATCTGGGTCAGCCCCAGCGCGGCGTTCATGTCCGGCAGGGGGGGCTCCCCCAGTTCCGGGGTTACCGCTCCGTTGAGAACTCCAAGGCGACGGGTGCTGCCGGTGATGACCACCGCTCCGCCCCCGGCGGTGACGATGTGCTGCGGCTCCAGTCCGGCGATGGTCAGGTCGCCGGCGGCGCCGGCCATGATCGTTCCGGTGTTCCCTCCCAGCCCTTCAGAAACATCCTCGACAAGAGGAATCTGCAGCTGCTTAAGCGAGTCCAGGTCGGCGATGAACCCCAGCCGGGTGTCCACCAGCAGCGCCGCGAGGTCCAGCGCCTGATAGTCCACATCGAGGGGGGACGGCAACAATGGCAGCAGCTTCTGCGTGTCGATGGGTACGGCTACACACCCGGCGCGCTCCAGAATGCTTCGGACCATCGTCGGAGCCAGGACGGAACACCCGACCCGAGCTCCCGGTGGCAGCGCCAGTGCGGCAAGCGACGCCAGGAGGGCCTGTCCGTAGGTGCGCATCGCCACCCCGCCGCGACGGCCCAGGTATCGGGCGAAGGAAGAGGAGAACTCCCGGGCCAGCTCTCCGGACCCAATGGAATCCTCCGCCAGGCGGGTGAGGACAGCGTCCATGTCGGCACGACGGATAGTAGGTCTGAAGATGGGAATCATGGTCAGCGGGCGATGCTTTCGAGCTGTTCAAGTTCCCGTAGATTGAACAGGCGGTCGATATCCAGGACGATCAGGTACCCTTCGTCGCGTTGCACAACCCCTTCGATGTATTCCGCGCCGATTCCGGAGATCATCTGCGGTGGCGGCTGAATCTCCCCGGCGGAGACGGAGATAACCCGGGAGACCTTATCGATTATTATCGCCACGTGCATCCCGTCCAGACGAATGATGAGAAACCCCCGGAGGAGCTCGTCATCTTCCTCAGTCAGCACCCGGGTCAGGTGGAAACGCCGGTGCAGGTTGATCACGGGAATGATCTCACCGCGAAGGTTGAAGATCCCCTCGACGTACCCGGGGGAATTGGGAATCGCCCGGACGTCCTTGGTCTCCTCGATACTCTTCACCTGCATAATATCGATCCCGTAGTACTCCGCGCCGAGCTGAAATGTCACAAGTTGCAGATCTTCGTTCTGGTTGATCATGAACCACCTTCCGATTCCAAGAATAGCGCGGGGCGCCCCTGTTGGCAAGCGGCGCGGTGCTGCCCCACCGCCTGTCAACCCAGGTCGGCCAGGGTCTGCTGCAGAACCTCCGGAGAGACCGGCTTGGGAAGAAAGAGAGACTGTGAGACCCCCGCCGCCCGTCGGCGAACTTCGTCGGTATCGTAGGCGGTGGTGAAGATGATCGGTACGGCCAGATCACGGCGGATGCATTCAGCCGCGTCGATGCCGTCGATGGTCCCCGCCAGGGCAACGTCCATGAGAATGCAGTCCGGGCGGTGGCTGGCAGCAAGGGTACACGCTTCCTCTCCCGAAGCGGTTACCGCCGCCACGGTATACCCCATCCGTTCAATGCTCTTGGAGAGAAAGAGAGCGATGATGCCTTCGTCTTCCACAATCAATACATTCATGGGTTGAACCGAGGTGTAGAGGTGCTGTCCATACATTTCAGTATACACCCAAACGGACGCTCCATCAAAAGGGTCAAGCTGCCCCGGAGCTGATGCTCCACCAGGGCGGCCAGGAACTCTCTGGTTCCGTGGTCCAGCTCAAGACCCCTGGTGTCGGTGTAGCTCAAGTGAACTTCGCCACCGGATTCGACAATTACCGATATGGAGACGCTACTCCCGTCGCCATCGGCGACCCCGCCGGCAACCTGGCGACTCAACCGGAGAAGCTCTCCCACCACCAGACCCATCGGGGCGGCCACGTCCAGAACGATAACAACTCCGGGGCAGGCGATGTCAGGGGCAATCTCTGGAAATGCGTCCCTGCCCAGGACTGTCAGGTACCGCTGCAGGTCAACCCGGGAAAAATCGTTCTCCCGCTTCAGCTGGGTCTGCACAAGAGAAAGGGTATGAATGCGGCGATCCAGGCGCTGCAGCGCCGGAGCCTCCCAGGAAGAGGGAGCGTCCATCAGTTCAAGCTGGACCAGTGAACGCACCACCTGCAACGAGTTATTTGTCCGGTGCAGTAACTCCCGGATCAGCACCTCCTGTTTTCCCATGATCCGCACGACTTCATCGTTTGCGTCCAGCAGCCCGGAGGTCTCCCGGTTGAGCCGCCTGACCAGAATGACCGTAACGGTGATCATCATCAACGCGGCACACACGGCGATCCCGCTTATCAGCCGCCAGAGTGCGAACTGTTCTCTGGTGGCCCGGCCCACAAGAACGTAGAAGGGGTAACCGGACACAGCATTGTAGGCGAAGACCCGGTCGACGCCGTCGGTGGCTCCGACGTATCGCACCACGCCCCGGGGCGACCCTTCTTCTATGCGTCGGTGCGGGGGGATGTCCGGAGCCAGGTTGTTCAGCCGCTCCAGTTCCAGGGGCCAGCGGACAACCAGGGCGCTACTGTCGCTGCGGCGAATACTCACCATCCCGCCGGGACCGACGTCCATCTGCGAAAAAAGCTCTTCAAAGTGGGTCAGGTCGATCACCGCGTGTACCGTGCCATGGATGGTATGGTCGCTACGGTGGATCGATTCAGTTACCTGCATGACCCTGTTACCGGTATGGCCGCAGTCCCACGTCTCGCTGAAGCGCTCCCTGCCACCGGTGAGTCTCACATCCAGGATCGCTTCACAAACCAGGGCAGCGTCTCCGATTGTGGCCACCGGAGACCCTTCGATGTCACGAAGCACCAATCCGCGAATCTCGGGAAAGTGCCGGGTGACGGCCACCAGGTCTTCCTGCAGGATCGCCGGGTCGTCCACGGCGGAACCGCGAAGCATCCGGTCACCAGTCCACTCCAGGGTCGCGTCGACGCGCCGCAGCGCAGCCTGCAGCGTCCGGGAGAGAACCTCCGCTTCGTTGGCGGAACTCGCTGCCACGTTATCGAAGGTGAATTGCCACGTCTGAAGCAGATAGAACGAGAGTATGGCCAGGATCAGCGAAATCCAAATGACAGCAAGGACATGGTAGGAGTGGGTGCGACGCCGAAGGATGCTCTGGAAATCCACCGTTTGAGCTTAGGTCATTCCTGATGCTTTTTCAAATTCGCGCTGTCGGTGGTGGTCGGGAATAAGCTGGTCCAACCGGTCAACGGTCCAGGTGGGGCGGTCTGCGGCGGCGGTCTCCAGGAGCATTTGCGGTGTAGTCTCGCCGGTGAACACCACGGCGGTGTCCATACCGCAGTCGATGCCCATGCGGATCTCGGTGTACAGACGGTCGCCGATGGTGAGGCAGCGGTCCACCGGAAGCTCGATGGCGTTCATGATCGTTTTGAGCATCACCGGGCTTGGTTTGCCGCAGTTCACCTCCAGGGTGGCTCCGGTGACCGCCTCTATCGCAGCGATCACCGCCCCGGCATCTACCTCACCACGGCCGCCGGGAAACGGGCAGTACGCATCCGGGTTGGTGGCGATCAGACGGGCCCGGCGATGGTACCAGATCGCCTCGAAAGCGATCTGCAGCTTCTTCCAGGTGAGGGTGCGGTCGTAGCTGGCAACCACGATGTCGATCTTTTCGGGATCCTCCGAGAGGGCGATCCCCGCGTCCTTCAGCGAGCGCACCAGGGGTTCCTCGGCAATGGGAAACACCACCGCTCCAGGGGCGTTCTGCAGCAACCATTGGGTGGTGGTGAAGACGGTGGTGATCATCTCATGAGGGCTGATCTCAAGACCCATGGCACCCAGCTTCTCCAGGTACATCCCGACATCCCGGGTGGGGTTATTGGAGAGGAAGACAACCCGCTTGCCCAGGGAGCGCAGGGTTTCCACCACCCACTTCGCTCCTGGCAGGAGCTCCCCGCCCAGGTAGATCGTCCCGTCAAGATCGAAGATGTACCCATCGTACAGCGAGTCCGGTGGTGAGGATTTCATGGCGGAGGCCACTGTATCACCGGCGCTCGGGGGTGTAAAGAAACGGATCGGCGACTGTCCCAATCAAGCCTGTCGGTTGCATCGCCAGTCCCGGGGTGAGCAATCCATACGCCTGCGAAAGAGACGGGTGAAGGCAGCCCGGTGGGGAAACCCGGTGCGCTGGGCGATCTCTTCAACGGTGAGGGTTGTATTCAGGAGCAATGCCGTGGCAGCCTCCATTCGGGTATGCGCCAGAAGCTCCCGAAAGCTCTGTCCGCAGCTCTCGACCACCGCGTGCCTGGCACGATCGGGACTCAACGCGAGTTCCTCCGCGAGGTCGGTGAGAGCGAGCGGGCGTTGATAGTTCCCGAGGAGAAAGTGCCTGATCCGGGCCTCCCTGGAAACGGACTGGCTGGTTTCCGGGGCGTCCAGTTCGAGAGCGATACGGTGAAGTCGCGCACCAAGCTGACGAATCGCCTCCAGCGCGCGAGTCGCCTCGTCACCGGTTGGACGGTTCTGCCAGGGACCGAGAAAAAGTACCAGGGCGAGGTGCCCCTGGTGAAATACCGGATACGCCGCCTCTGAGAGCCCCGCGTGGCAGACGTGTATTCGTCCTTCGGGAACGAGGTGTGCCCGGGTTCGAAAGTGGTCGATCTCAAAAGCGATGCACTTCGCCCCATCCCGTCCGGTCTTCACCGTATGGCATAACGGGTGGGCATGGCGAAAACGTTCAGCTGGCAGCAGGTGCCAGAGACGATGGGTAAGATCGTGCACTGTCACCTTGAGTCCAGTCACCTCCTCGGTGTGATCAATAGCCGTTCTGGCACTGTTTTCAGCCGTTTTTGTCGATATCATAGCCGTTTTTCACAGTACCCTGCTTTCCATGAACAGAGAAGAGTTCTATACCCTGACCCGACGGATACCCGTTGACCACCCCTGCGATCTGGTGGTCGCCGGCGGAGGGCCCGCAGGAACGGTCGCAGCGATCGCCGCCGCCAGACTGGGCAGTTCGGTACTGCTGGTGGAAGCGACGGGAGCGCTGGGGGGCATGGGAACAGGCGGGCTGGTCTCGAGCTGGTACTGCATGGGAAACAACGTTCACACCATGGTTGGGGGCATCGTCGTCGAGATCTGCCAGATCCTGTACGAACGCGGTGCGATCGAACCCGGCACCGGTCCCGAGCAGTGGCAGCGCACCAAGCGCGGGTTCGGGTTCGATCCTGAAGCACTGAAGCGTCTCCTTGATGAACTGTGCGCCGATGCGGAGGTTGAGGTTCGGTTTGCAACCCGCGTGGTGGACGCGGAGGTAGCCAGGACGGGAACCATGAGGCGGGTAAACGGCGTCGTGATCCACAGCATTGAGGGGTTCGCGTACGTCCCGGCCGCCGCGTTTATCGACGCTACCGGCGACGCCGTCCTCTCCGACTTGTGCGGAGTTGCCTGTCGCTCCGCCGGGAGGGACACGGAGAAAATCATGCCCCCCACCCTGTGCGCCAGGATCACCGGTGTGGATTATTCCCGTTTTCATCGCAAGCCCGATCAGCAACCCGCTGTAGACCAGGCGGTGCAGGACGGATTTTTCACCCAGCCGGACCGGCACGTGCCGGGGCTCTTTCGGACCGGTGAGTCCGATGGCATTTTGAACGCCGGGCACCTGTTCAACCTTGACGCCCTGTCGGTTGCACCTCTGAGTGCCGGGTACGCCCAGGGGCGTCGTCTGGCTGCGGAGTATCTCCGGTTCTTTCAGGAATACCTGGCCGGCTGCGAGCACGCGCATCTGGCGGCAACGGCGCCGTTGATGGGCGTCCGCGAGTCGAGACGAATCGTGGGCGAGTACGAGCTCACCTGGGAGGACTTCGTCGCCCGCCGGAAGTTTCCTGACCAGATCGGCATCTACTGCAAGCAGATCGACGTTCACGTGTACGATACTTCGCCAGAGGAATACGCTCGTTTCGAGAGTGAGTTTGACCAGGCGGGACGCCCGGCGGACGGCGAGTACTATGGGATACCCTACGGAATCCTGGTTCCCCGGGGATTCAGCAATCTCTGGGCTGCAGGACGCTGCGTATCGACGGATGTCCGGGTGAACGGGTCTCTCCGGGACCAGCCGGGGTGCATGCTTATGGGCCAGGCGGCGGGAACTGCCGCGGTGCAGCACCTGAAGACGGGGCAACCGGCGTGCGACCTGGATACCCATACGCTGGTCCAGACCCTCAGAGCGCAGGGAGCGTATCTGCCTCAGAAGGAATGTGCGACGTCGATGACCCGCTGACCGGTGGATCCTTCAGGCTGGCCACCGCAAATCGCACCGCCGCTATCCGGTCCGGCTGCAGCTGGACATCCGGCGACAGCAGATCGTGCCGCGCCAGTTTCTCCCTGACCAGCTCCGACGATGATACCAGGATGACCTGCGTCCCGTTGGCCCGGGCGGAGTTGACCACGTTCTCCAGCAGCAGAGCTATCGTTGTCCCGATGAGCGGGACCGCCGCCAGGTCGACGATGAGTACCCGAACATCCGGTGTCAGGGCGGCCCGCTCCCGGGCCAGAGCCTGGGCCACCCCGAAAATCATCGGTCCGCTCATCTCCAGGATCAGCACCTGATCGCCTGCGGCGCTCAAGAGCTCCCGTTCGTGGTCGCTGAGGTATACCGGATCACCAGCCACGCTGATGGTGGTAACCTGGGTGCGTGTTGCCCGGGAGAGGCGGTCGATAGTCAGAATGTTGGCGATGAACACCCCCACCCCGACAGCCACCACCAGGTCAACGAATACCGTCAGAGCGAGGACCAGGTACATGATCGCGGTGGTTGACCGGGAGATCCGGTGGGCCCGACCGAGAAAACTCCAGTCCAGGATATCGATTCCCACCTTCACGGCGATCGCCGACAACACCGCCAGGGGGATCACGGCGATACCCGGGGCGAGCAGCGCCACCGCCGCCACCAGAACTCCTGCCCGGGCGATACCCACAACAGGGGTACGCGCTCCTGAATGAACGGCCACAACCGTTCCCATGGTTGCCCCCGCCCCGGGCAGCCCACCGAAGAGGCCGCTGAACATGTTGGCCAGCCCCTGACCGGTGAGCTCCCGGTCCGAATCGTGGAGGGTGCCGGTCAGATTGTCGGCGATTGTGGCGGTGAGAAGCGTATCGATGGAACCAAGAAGGGCCAGAAGCGCCGCATCCACCAGGACGCCTGGCAGGAGACTCCATGCCGGTAGAAAGAGACGAGGCACCGGGACTCCCGCCGGGAGGGCCCCGATGGTCCGCAGCCCCGAATCATCTCCAAGGACCGCCGAAACAGCCAGCCCGAGAAGTACCGCCACCAGGTGTGACGGCATGTACCGCTTGAGCCGGGAGGGGTAGATCAGCAAAAGCACAAGCACGCCGAGTCCCACCGCCGCTTCTCGGGGGCTGAAGAGCACTGTTCCATCGACGGTACCGACCATTCCCGGCACCTGCTGTACAATCAGCAATACCCCGATTCCCGACATGAAGCCGGAGATAACCCCGTAGGGCATCATCGTTATAAATCGCCCCAGGCGAAGGAGGCCGAAGACGATCTGGAAGAGCCCGGCGAGAATGATGATTGTGAAGACCGTGCCGAAGCCGGCAGCGGGATCCGCGGCTACCGTGTGAGCGACGATTGCGGTCATCATCACGGTCATCGGGCCGGTGGGCTCGGATATCAGCACCCGGCTGCCTCCGGTTACCGCTGCCACGAACCCGACGATAACCGCACCGTATAATCCGGCCTGCGGGCCAAGTCCGGAAACAGTTCCGAACGCCAGCGCCATCGGCAGCGAGATGACCGCTGCGGTGACGCCACCAAACAGATCACGGAGGGAAGCACCCCGGGAGAACCGCTCGGGGGTGAGCAGGCGGTTCGCCGTCGATCTGAAAACCCCGGGGAGTTCGATATCCCTCACCAGCGACCTCCTCTTAACACCGCATCGTAATACGTATTACATATTTCGCGAATCATACTTCGCATTTTCGACGTAAAGGTATATACTCAAGACGATGAATGCAACCATGGGCACGAAGAACCTTCAGCGAGATATCCCGGATCGCGGCGAGTGGACCTTTCTCACCAATCACGCCCACGTGCTTGTCTGTCTCACCCGGGATTCGGCGGCACGCTTACGGGATGTAGCGGTCAGCGTTGGTATCACCGAGCGAGCGGTGCAACGTATCGTTCAGGATCTGGAAAGCGCCGGGGTCCTTGAGCGCCACCGGGAAGGGCGCCGAAATCGCTATACCATTGCGTCAGATCAGCCGTTGCGTCACCCCGTAGAGGGTCATTTGACGGTGGGCGAACTGATGCGACTGATTCTGGGTCAGGGCTGTCTGTAACCAAAACTACTGCGAGGTACACCGATGGATATGCTGGATCGTTTCCAGGAACACGTGGGCTTGAAGTTTCAACTGTACAACGGGCTGTTCTTCAGCCTGCCCTTCTCCGGAGTCAGATCAACGGGGATCTTGGTTCCGCTGTTTATCGAGCATATCCGGCACGCTCTGGACGCAGGAGAAGATCCACGAGGGATCGTCCACACCTTCTTTCGGGACCGCCAGGGCCTCGCCACCGAGCAGGAAATCATCGGCGAGCTCTTCCGCATCCTGCGCTTCGTGGAACGTCAGGTGGTACTTTTCGACGCGATCGAAGACGCCGCGTTCGTGCATACCCACGAGATGAACGGTCCGGGGTCCCTGGCGGACGTCCTTACTCGTGTGGCCGACGAGGGCGCTTCTGCCACCTACGAATCCTTTCTGGACGAGTTTTCCGTCCGGGTAGTTCTCACCGCCCACCCCACCCAGTTCTACACCCGGGAGGTGCTTTCTATTCTCACCGACCTTTCCACGGCGCTGGCCGGCAACGACATCGGAGCGATCCGCGAGCTCCTTTTGCAGATGGGACAGACGCGGTTCCGAAACCAGACAAAGCCCACCCCTCTGGACGAAGCCAGGGGTCTCATGTGGATCCTCGAACACGTGATGTATCAGGTGGTTCCGGGGATCAACCGCAACCTCAATACGGCGAACCCCCGGTCGGTGCTGGAACTGGGGTTCTGGCCAGGAGGAGATCGCGACGGTAACCCCTTCGTCACCGCCGAGATCACCCGGCAGGTGGGAGAGATGCTGCGAAGCTCTGTCCTGCTGCGCTACCTGGAAGACGTGCGCCAGCTGAGGCGGCGGCTGACCTTCCCCGATGTGATCGACCTGATGGAACGCATGGAACACACCCTGACCGCGACGGTATATCCCTTTTCCGGGACGACTGTAGCCGCCGGCGAGGGGCTTCACTGCGCGGAACCCCTCGACGAGAGATACCACGCTCCCGACCAGCTCCTGGCGGAGCTGGAGGCGATCCGGTCTATCGTTAACGCCAGACACGAGGGCCTGTTTGCCCAGCGGATTGAGGCGGTTCAAGACGCGGTTCGTACCTTCGGTTTTCATTTCGCCGTTCTGGATGTGCGCCAGGACAGCCGAGTCCACACCGCCTGCGTCAGGGAGATCGTCGGGTTTCTCCAGCAGCAGGAACCAGGCCATTGTCCCTTCCAGTACCCGGAAGAAGAACAGGAGTACCTGACCGCTACGATTCGCTGGCTTCAGGATCAACCCCGGGAGACGGTGGAATCCCGGGCCCGGCAGCTTGCCGCAGACCTTCGAACCCGCGACGCGGCGGTCCTGGCGGACTGCATCGAAACGATCGCTGCGATCCGCACCATTCAGGAACGAAACGGGGAGAGAGGGTGTCACCGCTACATCATTTCCAACACCCAGCGGATGGAGAACGTTTTGGAGGTATGGCTCATCGCCGCTTTCGGCGGGATGCAGGCTGTGGAGTTGCCTCTGGACATGGTGCCCCTCTTCGAGACCATTCCCGATCTCAACGCGGCACAGCAGATCATGACCAGCCTGTACGAGAATCCGCTGTACAACCGCCACCTCCACAGTCGCCGGAAGAGACAGACCATCATGCTGGGCTTCTCCGATGGTACCAAAGACGGCGGGTACGTGACGGCAAACTGGGAGATCTATACGGCGAAAGAGAGGCTGTCCGCCGTTACCAGAGCACACGGATTTCGGGCGAACTTTTTTGATGGTCGCGGCGGCCCTCCCGCCCGCGGTGGTGGGAACACCCACAAGTTCTATCGTTCCCTGGGACCGGAAATCGACAGTCGGTCGATCCAGCTGACAATTCAGGGGCAGACGATCACCAGCCTCTATGGTACTCCCGATTCGGCACGATACAACCTGGAACAACTGGTGAGTGCGGGGATCGAGAACGGTGTCTTCCCGGAGAATCAACATCGCCTCGCCGACGATGACCGTGCTCTGATGCAATCCCTCAGCGAGCTGGCCCACCAGGAATACCAGAAACTGAAGCAACACGAGTTGTTCGTACCCTACCTGGAACAGATGACACCGCTGCACTTCTACGGCAGGACCAACATCGGCAGCCGCCCGGCAAAGCGGGGGAACGGTCAACAACTCACCCTGGACCAACTGCGGGCGATCCCCTTCGTCGGCGCCTGGAGCCAGATGAAGCAGAACATCCCCGGATTCTACGGATTCGGGGCAGCACTGCAGCGGCTCATGGAGAAGAGCGCGGGCCCGGCGATCACCAACCTCTACCGCCGCAGCCTCTTCTTTCGCACCCTTGTGGAAAACTCGATGCAGAGCCTGGCCAAAACATGCTTTCCCCTCACCAGGTACCACCTGAAGGATCCGCAGTTCGGGCAATTCTGGTCGCTCCTGAACGATGAATACCAGCGGACGGTGGCCGCGCTGGCGACAGTCAGCGGACAGGATGTGCCGCTGGCAGGTGAACCAGACATCAGGGACTCGATACAACTGAGGGAGACGATGGTGCTCCCCTCGGCGGTTATCCAGCAATACGCCCTGGCGATGATCCGGGAAACCCCGGAAAACGGCGAGGTCTATGAGAAACTGATACTCAAAAGCCTGGCGGCATCGATTAACGCCGGCCGAAATGTGGTCTGACAGGCCCCAAGGGTAGTATTGAAAACCTTGTGGCATCTCAAGAGCATATGTTCCGGTTTAGCAGGGAATTATGTCGTATCGAGACGTTGACGCGACCAGACGCAAGCCCTAACTCTTTCCCAGGGGCTGATCTGTTGGAGAACAGTGCCACAAGCTTTTCAATACTACCCGAACAATCAGGAAGGAAACCGCACAATGAAGGCCGTCCCATTCTCCACGACGACCTCCAGCGAGCCGTCTATCTGTTCCACCAGCATGCGCACCAGGGTAAGACCGAGAGACTCGTCGGCAGATCCGCCAAGCCCGTTCCCGTTATCGGAGACTGTCAGCAGAAACTGCTGTCCTTCGCTGCGAAACACAACCTCGATCTCACCGGTGGACATCCCCTTGAAAGCGTGTTCGCAGGCGTTGCTGACAAGCTCATTGACGATGAGCCCGCAAGGGACTGCCCGTTCGATACTCAAGAAGGCATCCTCAGCCCTGACGGTTACCCGTACGCCGTCCAGCAACGATGAGTGACTGAGATGCCGGACCAGGTCACCGAGGTACAGGTCGAAGGGAATCGAGGACAGATCGTCCTGCTGGTAGAGCTGCTCGTGCACCAGCGCCATGGAGATCACCCGGTCCCGACTGCGGTCGAAGAGGGCGGCGTCGGCTGCATCGACAACCTCACCGGCCTGCAGGTTCAACAGACTGGCAATTACCTGCAGATTGTTCTTGACGCGATGGTGAATCTCCCGAACCAGAACCGTCTTTTCGTGTACGCTGTTTTGCAGGGATGTCTGTTGATCCTCAATACGTTCAATAAAGGAGTTGAATCGTTCCAGCAGGATCGCCAACTCCCGCGGCGCATCCGGGGAAGTGTTACTGACAGCGACACGAGTTCCGGCAGTTGCTGCTCCAGCAAGACTGACTATCGGATCAGAGACAGTGCGGGCCAGGCGCAGGCTCAGCATGATGACGACGAACACCAGAACGGCGGCAAAAACGACCGCACCGGCCGCGAGAAAAACGATGGGACGACGAATCGTTCGCAAATCGATGGTGGTGGCGATCGCCCAGTCGAAATCCGGCAGGTACCGAAACACCAGCAGTTTCGGTTGTCCCTCGCCGGAAACTCGATCCGGCCAGGAATAGTAAATCTGCCCCTCAGTCTCGGCAAAGAGAAATGCCATGATTCGCGCTGCTTCACTGGAATCAAAGAAATCAACAAGATCGTGTCCCGGGAAATCGGGGTGTACGACAAACTGTCCTTTCCGGTTGACGACAACAGAATAGGAACTGGACTCGACTGTATAGGCACTCACCAGAGCGCTCAGGCGGTGGCGGTCCACCAGGTCTACGAACTCCTGTCGGTATGCTGTCGCGGCGACAATCCAGCTTCGGGGCTCATAGAACTCCATGTACAGCGCCTTGGGCAGCGGCAGGGGTTCAAAACTGTTCTGCCAGATGTATTCAAGATAACCCTCGCGGGTCTGCAACTGAGTTCTCACCGGTTCCACATCCGGAATCACCCGCCCCCGGGTAGCGACATCAGGATGAACAACCACCTCCCCGCCACCGCCGACAACGTAGAGATAGCCGCTGCGGGCCACATTCATCGCAAGAAGACTCTCAGAGACGGCGGGCAAGAAATCGATCGTATCGTCTGCGGCTGCGGTTCTCTCGATCAACTCAATTACCGATACTGCGCTCTCCGCTTTGGCACGAAGGTACCCCACAATGGATTCCCGCAGCGCCGTGTCCACTGCCTCGTGCAGCATAGCAGTCCTTGATTCCAACGCCGCAATGGACCCCCGCCACATCCGGAATCCGAGCACCGTTACTGTTACCGCGCCGGTTACGATGAGCGGTACCGTCGCAACCAGAACAAGGTAGAGCAGTTTCCGTCGTACAGACTGTCGTCGCGGGGGCATCACAAGATAATATCATATGGTATATTGATGCGTATCCGAAACACATCTTAGACACAAAGCGAGGTGACCCATGGCCGGACTCAACCCCACCATCGACCCGGACGGACTGCTGGAGTACTCCGTCGTTTTTACTGACCGTTCCCTGAATCACATGTCCCAGGCGTATCAGCAGGTGATGCGGGATATCTCCGCCGCCCTGAAGCGGGTGTACGGCGCCCACGCGGTGGCACTGGTACCCGGCGGGGGGACCTTCGCCATGGAAGCGGTGGCCCGGCAGTTTGCTGCAGGCAGGGAGTGCCTCATCGTCCGCAACGGCCTGTTCAGCTTCCGCTGGTCCCAGATCCTGGATGCCGCGGGGATCGCCGCCGGCCAGACGGTGGTGAAAGCGCGCCCCCTCTCTCCCGAGCGCCACGCACCGTGGGCCCCCGCGCCGCTGGATGAGATCCGCCAGGCGATCCGTACCGCCCGCCCGCAGGTGGTCTTTGCCCCCCACGTGGAGACCTCCGCGGGGATCATCCTGCCGGAGGAATACATCTGCGGGATCGCCGAGGCCACCCACGAGGCGGGAGGCATCTTCGTCCTGGACTGCGTAGCCTCCGGCGCGGTGTGGGTGGACATGAACACCACCGGCGTTGACGTGCTGATCAGCGCACCCCAGAAGGGGTGGTCGTCTACGCCCTGCGCCGGGATGGTGATGCTCTCCGAGGGTGCCCGCGCCCTGGCAGACCAGGCCACCAGCAGCAGTTTTGCCTGCGATCTGGGGGCGTGGCTGCGGATCATGGACGCCTACGAGAACGGCGGCCACGCCTACCACGCCACCATGCCTACCGACGGGCTGCGCACCCTGCGGGACACGATCAACGAGGTGGAGGCGATGGGCTTTGCCGCGGCGCGGAAGCAGCAGGAGGAGCTGGGGCGGCAGGTACGCGCCCTTCTGAAAGACGCCGGCTTTCCCAGCGTGGCCGCCCCGGGGTTTGAAGCCCCCGGGGTGGTGGTGAGCTTCACCGACAACCAGGAGGTTCGCACCGGCAAGGCTTTTGCCGCTGCGGGGCTGCAGATCGCCGCCGGGGTCCCCCTGAAGTGCGACGAAGGGGACGACTTTCACACCTTCCGCATCGGCCTGTTCGGGCTGGACAAGTTGCAGAATCTGGAGCGCACCGTTGGCTCTCTCCGGGATGCTCTAAAGACGATCACCGGCTGAGGGTGACCCCGCTGGTTTCGCGGGCCGCACCTGCTTCGGGGGCGCGCCGGTGACGCCCCCCCTGCCCGCGACCAGCGGCACGCTACCGGCGCATGAGGTAGAAGGCGTAACTGTACTGGTCGCCGTACCGCCGGTGGACGTCGATCTCGTTCTGGAGGGTAGCGATCACCTCTCGGGCAACCTCGTCCCGGGGGTAGGCGGCGCTCATGCGATCCAGGTTGGCCTGAATGGCGCTGTAGTAGCCCTCCCAGTCCGACCTCGGCAACACAAAATGCTCTACCGCTGTATAGCCGGCCTCACCAATCTGCCGGAGTTGCGCGCCAATAGAGGCGATCTGGGGGTACTCGGCCTGCCAGAACGCCACCGCCTCCGGCGCAGGGCTACCAGTGAGCCAGCACACCTCGCTGCACGCCAGGGTGCCCCCGGGGGCGAGCAACCGCTGCCACTCACCAATACCACGTTCAAACCCGATGACGTAGATCGCCCCCTCAGACCAGATCAGATCGAAGGACCGGTCCGGAAAATCCATCTCGTCCATAGATGCACACACCGTGTTGAGGCGCTGCCCCACCCCCTGTTGCGCCGCAGCTTCCTGAAGGGTGTCCAGAAAGGGCTGGTGGTTGTCCACCCCGGTGATCGTTGCCCGGGGGTACAGCTGCGCCAACTGCAGCGTCTGAACCCCGTTGCCGCACCCCACGTCGAGGATGCGCAGCGCCTCATCCTGCCGCCCTGCCCGCTCCGCCGCCTGCCGGGTAGACTCCTCGCTGCCGGGGCCCAGGCGCCCCATCCCCGCGAACGCTTCAAAGAAGTACGCTTCTGCTGTCTTGCTCATCATTCCTCCCACGCCGGCCGTGTCTGCCACCCATCAAGCTGCTCAATTCGTGCTCTGGAGCGGCTGGACCTGGCCCTTCCGTTTTCAAGGAACAGCAGTTCCCCCTGGCGGTTCACCGGCCCCGACGGATGAGGCAGCAACCGCCCTCCGGTTGCCCCGATGAGCTCCGCAGAAACGGCGCCCCATGACTCCCGTTGCGGCGGGGGCTGCGTCTGCGGCTCCGCAACCGGAACCGGGAAGCCTACCGCCACCGAAGCAACGTTCCTCTCCTCACCCTCAGGCGCGAATGCAGCCACAATCGCCACCCGCTCCGCCGGAGCATCCTCCGTACCGACCACGCCGCTGGTTTCCAGCAGGGTGAGCCAGGTGATAATCCCGGACTCATAGTCCGGCAGCAGGTCATCAAAGGGGCCGTGACCGCCCAGCCCCAGATAGATCGGAAAAACCTCACCGGAGTCCGGCTCCTCCGGTGGTGTCACGGTACCACCAGAATCGATCCAGGAAGAGGGAGCATCCTCGCTCATTCGCACCGCCGATATGGCATTGCCGGTGGCGGCGTCGAAAAGGGTTATCACGTGGTTGAAGTACTGCGGGCCCAACGCGCCCCGCTCTGCGTCCGGGTAGTAGCCCACAGTTGTCAGGATTGCTGCCCTCTCACCAGACCGGGTGGGAAGCATGTCCAGGGTTGCCACCAGCGGCCAGAAGTCCTCGTATTCCAGTTGGGGGTGGCGGCCGCTCTCCAAAAGTGGTGTGATCATCTGCCTCGGCAATGACAGGACCCGCCGGGCGGTACTGACCGTCCCGGCCTGGATATCCCACACCGACGGAAAGAATCCTGAGCCGATAAAGACGCGGTACCCCGCCCCACCCCGGTTAAGCAGATACACATTGCGACCCAGCACCTCACCGGCGAGCCCCGGGGAAAAGCTGACCCCCGGCCCGGTGGTATCCCGATACTGAAGCACCAGATCCTCCCGCCGCAACGCCTCGGGGGTACGGAACGCGCCGTCGCGCCAGCCTTCCAGTTGGTCTCCCCTCAGGAGGTAGCCGTCTATCCAGGAAGAAGAAATACCATCGGTGTCAAACCAGGGAGCTGCAGGGTCGCGGGTCTCGAAGCGCCAGACCAGCAGCAGCACCGCTGTCCCATCCTGATCCCATACCGCCCGGGCAAACCGCTGATACTCCTCTTCCCTCTGAAAGAGCGCGCAACCGGCGATCAGGATCAGCAACACCACCGTGGAAACCAACACGCGAACACGCATGAGCGGCAGAATACGGTTCCCTGCGACCCGGAGCAAGTACCCCGGCCGAGCAGATCTCCCAAGCGGCGCGAATCAACTGAACTTCACCGCCGTACCATACACCATCACCTCGGCGGCACCCTGCAGAATGTTGGAGGTAGCGTAGCGCACGTTGATCACCGCGTCCGCACCAAGCTCCTCCGCCTCGGCCACCATCCGCTTGGTGGCGATCGCCCGGGCCTCGTTCATCATGTCCGCGTAGCCCCGAAGCTCACCACCCACGATCGTTTTCAGCCCTGCCATAATGTCCCGGCCGATGTGCTTCGACTGGATCATCGTCCCCTTTACCAGAGCGATGGTTTCCACGGTACGGTCGCTCACAAAATCAGTATTTACGATAATCATCGGGATCCTCCTCTTCAATCTCCTGCAGACGTTGTCGGACCACATACACCAGCGCCCCCAGCGCCACCACTGTCCCCGCCAGAATGATCCAGCGCAGTGCCGCCCCTCCGGGTACAAACGTGAGGACCGCGTAGTAAAGCGCTCCGGTGGCTGCCACCGCCAGCCCCACCAGGGCGCCGATGATCACCGGGGTATATGCCTTGTCCGCCATCGTCAAATTATAGGATGAAAACGATGTGAAGTTCTACAATCGCCGGGGCGCGTCCGCCGCCGATCCGCCGTTCCACGCCGTCCCGGCGCCGGACCGTGCTCTCCGCTGCAATCGTGCCCGGCGCCTGGTGGGGGCCGCGCTCCCGGCTCACTGCCGATCGCCGGCGCGCCCCCCGCGCCCGGGCAAGGATTTCCGCTGCGATCACTCGCGCGTACATAGCTGAGCGAACAGGCGGTGCGAATAGTGCTCGAAGACGTTCTCGCTGTCCCAGGGGCTCGTTACCCCCAGTTCTGTACCGCCAGCCCTTCGATTCCGGCAAAATCCCGGGTATTGAGCGTCACCAGCGTCAGTGAGTGGGTGATTGCCGTGGCAGCGATGCAAAGATCGATCACCGGCCGTGTGGTGCCGGTATGTACCGCGTGGCCTTGTATCCGGGCGTAGACCGCCGCCTCTGCGGAGGTAAAGGGAATTACCGATACACGGTCCTTGAGAACCGCGCGGTAGAGGTCACGAAGCCGATCACTCATCGCCAACTCAAGTCCCTGCAGCACTTCCAGTTCACAAAACACCGAGACAACGCACGCGCCGTCACCAGCCTCCTTCCACCGGTGGATAACCGATGGGTTCGGCTGGCGTTTCAAGGGCTGGCTGTAGATCGACGTATCCAGAAGATACCGCATAGGTTACTCCGACTCATCCGTATCAAACGGGCCATACACCGGTTCCGGTTCACGGTGGAGCGCTGGGAACTCAGGACGATCATCCAGACCAAACTCCGAATCAAAACGCTCCCGGGCCTCCCAGACGGCAGAACCGGTATCCCTGGATTCCTCCAGCGGCACGATCCGCACAAACGGCTTGCCGCGTCTGGTCACCAGAATACTCTCACCGGTTCGATGAACCACCTCACACAGCTCCGAAAGCTTCGTTTTGGCTTCAAAGATGCCCACGTCTTTCATGATAAAAAGCTACCACGAATTTCCAGACCAGACAACTGGTCGGTTCATCGAAATGATATCCATTACGCTGCCCCTTCCCACCCTGCCTACCTCGGATTCGTCGTATACTGTACCCATGAAACACACCATCACCTCCCTTGCGGTGACCGTTCTGGCGGAGGACACGGTCGGGTTTGACACCCCGTTTCTCGGGCAGCACGGGATCTCCCTGCTGATTGACGCGTCCGTCGGGTCCAATCGGACCCGCATCCTCATGGACGTGGGACAGCATACCGACGCGCTGCTGCACAACATGGCGCTGCTGGAGGTTGCCCCCGCTTCGATTGACGTTATCGTCCTGACTCACTGCCACTACGATCACACCCGGGGGGTGGCGCGGATGATCCGCGAGATTGGCCGTTCGGGGCTACCGGTGGTGGCGCATCCAGAGATCTTCCGGCCCAACTTCGAGCTGACGCCGCAGCGCAAGGACATCGGGGTGGCCCGGGAGGACGGGGCCGAGGCGATCCGCGCCGCCGGGGCGCAGCTGAAGCTGGTGCGTACCCCCCACAGCCTGGCTCCCGGTGTGGTAACCAGTGGCGAAGTGGCCCGGACCACCCCCTATGAGGGGGAGAACGCCGGGTTGTTCACCCAGCGCGATGGCCAGACGGTGCCGGACCCCATGATGGACGACCTGAGCATCTACGCGGCGGTGGAAGGGTGCGGGGTAGTCGTACTCACCGGGTGCAGCCACGCAGGAATCGTGAACATCGTCCGCGGGGCCCGGGAGGTCACCGGGATGGACCAGGTGGCGGCGGTGGTGGGGGGGCTGCACCTCATCGTAGCGGGGGAACAGACCATCGCCCGGAGTGTGGCGGGCCTTCAGGAGGAGGGAGTCGAGCAGGTCTGCGCCGGTCATTGCACCGGATTTGCCGCGCAGGTTGCCCTGCAGGGGGCATTTGGTAAGCAGTTTGCGCCGCTGCGGACGGGGCAGGTGCTGGCGTGGCCCGGATGATCCGTTGCGGATGATAGTGGGCTGGAAATGAGTGCGTGATGTGGCATACTCCGCGGTAACAAGGAGGCGATGAAGTACAATGAAAAGAATCGATGTAAAGCCCAAACGGGACGACATGCTGGTGGGCACTCTGGAAACAAAAAGTCCGCTCTTTCAGGCATTCCCGGTGGGGTCCATTGTGGTACTCAAACCGACGGGAGCCAACGCGCGGTCGGATATGCAGCTTGGCACCCTGCGGAAGGAATGGGCAGGCCACGAAGGAGTTTCTCCGGAGACGTACAAGGGAAAGCCGACGGAAACGCTGGCGGTAGAGGCCAACCCCCTGGGCAATATCGGCACCCTCCGGGACACCATGGCGAAAGCTCTCGGCCTTCCCCCTGCCGCTCTGGAACTGCGCATGCCCGACGGCACCCCCGCCAACCCCGCAGGGAAGGTGGCGCGGTTCCTGGACAGCTGGGGAGTGGATTGACGAGCCGCACCATCTTCCGAGGCCACGAGATGGAATGCTGTAGTACCCCATGAC
>SKHA01000234.1 GCA_007117185.1 Spirochaeta sp.
ACGAAGAGGGGGGGCTCCTGACCGACGCCATTCGCCGTACTCCCCACGCGGTGGTGTTGCTGGACGAGATCGAGAAAGCTCACCGGGATATCTACAACATTCTCTTGCAGGTGATGGATTACGCCACCCTGACGGACAACGCCGGCAAGAAAGCCGACTTCCGCAACGTGATTCTGATCATGACCTCCAACGCCGGGGCGCGGGAGATCGGCAAGCCGCTGATCGGATTCGGTGATCGGAACATCACCGAAGCAGCGGTAAAGGACGCGGTGGAGCAGGCGTTTTCGCCGGAGTTCCGAAACCGCCTGGACAAAGTGGTCCTGTTTGGTCGCCTGGACGAGCAGATCGTGGAAAACATCGTCCGCAAAGAGGTTGCGTTGTTCAACGAACAGCTGACGGAGCGGCAGGTCTCCCTTGAGATCACCGATGCGGCGGTAAAGTACCTCGCCGAAAAGGGGTATTCCCGGGAGTTTGGTGCCCGAAATATCGCCCGTACCGTTGAGGATGAGGTCAAGGAATACTTTGTTGACGCCGTGCTGTTTGGTGACTTTGCCGACGGTGGCACCGCTCTGGTTGACGCCAAAGATGGGGCAATTGTTGTTACGCCCCTCACTGCGGGCCCCGGGGAGAACAATGCAGAGTCTGGATGACACCCAGCGAATCCGTTTTCCCAACCCGGAGAACACCGATCGCTGGGGCGTTGTCGCTCAGGGGGGGAACCTCTCGCCGGGGGTCGTCCTTTCGGCGTACGAACAGGGTATCTTCCCGTGGTACGACGAACCGCCTATCCTCTGGCACTCTCCGGACCCGCGGTTTGTGCTGTACCTGGAGGACTTTCACCTGCCACGGCGATTTCACCGAACCCTGCGCAATGCACCCCTCACGGTGACGATTGATCTGGATTTCGCAGGGGTGATCAGGGGGTGCGCCGGACCGCGGCGACGGCAACGGGGCACCTGGATTACCGACGAGATGGTGCGGGCGTACACGGATCTGCATGACCTGGGGTACGCCCATTCTATCGAGGTGTGGGAAGGGGACGAGCTCGTTGGTGGTCTCTACGGTATTGCCGCAGGTGGTGGTTTTGCCGGAGAGTCGATGTTCTCCAGATCCAGAGACGCATCGAAGCACGCGTTGATGGCGCTTGTGGGGCTGCTGCACGAATGGGGCATCCCCATGTTGGACTGTCAGTCTCCAACCCGCTACCTCACCGCATTTGGTGCGCGAACGATACCGCGCGGGGACTTTCTCACTCAGATCAGGGAGTGGCAGGAACGGGGCCAGCAGGTACCGCGGGACTGGAGCAGCTGGAGCGCCCGGGAGATGATCGGTATTGCCATTGATCTGGCGGCACGCAACGACGCCGCGTCAGTAGTGAAATCCGCTGCCGCCAATGAACTCACGGAGAATTGAGTCAGCGGGGACGTACTTTTCCGGAATCACCGAGAAGTTCCTGAGAAACGTCTGCAGCCGCACCGCTTCGTGGAAGAGCTCGTCGGTAGGCTTCACCTGCCTCAGCAGGGGTTCGGCGTGATTCCTCAGTACCCCCAGCTCGTAGTCCAGGGCGGTATTGAACGTCCCGTCGGCAGAATCCTGAAACGGGAAGATATTCTGGTCTTCGCCCCGCCGTACCGATGGCCACATCCCGAGGGTTGCTGCCGCGCTGTGACCACGAAACTGGTGGTCCCGGACGATGCGCCGGATGAGGCGGTTGTCGGTGGTGGCGATCCTGTTGTGGTCGTCCAGGTTGAGCTGGGTCAGCGCCGAGACGTAGATCCGGAACGTCTTCTCCCGGGGAATCCGCGGGGTGAGCGCGGGGTTGAGGCCGTGAATCCCCTCCATCAGCAGAACGCCCCGGTCGGGCATTCGCAATCGCGTTCCGGGAAACTCGGGCTGGCCGATCCTGAAGTTGAACCTGCGCTGGTCGATCTCTCCACCGGCAAAGAGGGTGAGCAGGTCGTTGTTCAACGCTTCCACATCGATCGCCTGAATGCACTCGAAGTCGTAGTTGCCATCAGCATCCCGGGGTGTCCTCTCCCGGGGGACGAAGTAGTCGTCCAGTCCGATCACCAGAGGTGTCAGTCCAAGAACCTGCAGTTGAACAGCCAGCTTCTTGGAGAAGGTTGTCTTGCCCGAGGAAGACGGCCCGGCCACGAGAATAACTTTCTCCGATTCCCCCGACGCGCACACCTGATCGGCGATGTTGGCGATCTTCTTGTCATGGAGGGACTCATTCACCCTGATGAACTGCCGGATCTCACCGCTGCCGGTGATCCGGTTCAGCTGTCCCGCTGAAGACACCCCCAGAACGCGTCCCCACTGCTTGTACTCTCGATAAATCTCAAAGATGACTGAACTGCGCTTCTCGTCAGTGATCGCCGTGGGATTTTTCGCATCGGGAAAGACAAGGAGAAACCCCTCGTCGTAGGGTTCAAGTTTCCACAGCGAGAGGACTCCCGTGGTTGGGGCGACAGGGCCATGAGAGAGGTTCATAAACTCGCCACAGCGGTAGACCGCAACCTCGCTGTAGTTGTGCCGCTCCACCAAGAGAGCCGCCCCTTCCATGTTGTGACTTCTGAAATAATCAAGCGCCTCGCTGTAGGAAGCCACAGCCCGCCGGATCGGCAGATCCTGATCCACCAGACGACGCATCTCCCGGGAGAGGTCGTGGATAGTCGATTCTCCCCGAGTGCCCTGAGCGAACGAATAGTAGTAGGCGTTACCCAGAGAGTGACCGATCAGCAGGCGCCGCTGAGGATAGAGATGCTCCGCGGCGACAGCCAGAAGAAAGCAGACACTGCGGCGGTAGACTCGCTGGCCCTCCGCGGATTCCGGGGCAACCGGAGTCACCCGCGCCGAAACGTTCAGTCGATAGGTCAGCGCGCGCAACTCATTGTTGATCAGCGCTGCAATGGAACCGGAAGGTACAAACCGGGATACGGGAGTTCCAGCATCGGCCTGCCGGGTCCCGGAGTCGGTCGTTACGGTAATTGTCTCATGAACCTGTTCCAGACCGGGCCTCCTCAGCGTCGACTCTTGATGCGGGTGATCTCATCCACATCAAGTACGCCGGTAATCGCATATTGCTCGCTATCCGTCTCGGTAACCGGTTGTTCCCGCACGGGGATACCGTTCTTGTCAGTGATGATGCGTACAACGGGAAACCGTGCCTTTCCGGGAACGATGTCCACCACCATCGCCCGGTGGCCCGACGCAAGGCGTACATACGTCCCGTAGGGGAAGAGGGAGAATGTGGTGATCATCGCCTGCAGGACGGCGTTGTCGTAGGTTGTGTTGACCGAAGTGAGTAGCGTCTTCATGATGGTATGGCCGTCAATTGCCGGCCGGTAGGGCCGGGGAGATGCCATCGCGGCGAATGTGCTGGCCGCGTTGAGAACCCGCCCGTACAGGGAGATCTTGTCTGCGCCGATACCTCTGGGGTAACCCGAGCCATCTACGTTTTCCCGACACTCCAGGACAGCCAGGCAGATCTGCATTGGATAGTTCAGCTGCCGCAACACCTTGAACCCGAGAACCGGGTGGGTGGTGATCGCCTTTTTCTCCTTGTCTGAGAGGGGCCGGTTACTCATGTACAGAGCGCTGGGCAAACGGACCATTCCAATCTCGTGGAGCAGGGCGGCGGAGCCGACGTCGATCAGACGGTGCGGCGGCATCTTCATCGATGAAGCGGTTGCGATCGCTACCAGCGCGGTTTTGGCGGCGTGGTCAACGATGTAATTTGCCTCGCCGCTGTCAAGCTCGGGGACCCGCAGGATATACCGCTTGCGTTCCTTGATTTCCTCCAGGAGGCTCTTGATCTTGTCGTGGATCGGGTTGATGGGCAGCATGCCGTTCTGCAGAAAATTTCCGAAGAGCTGCTCAGCGAAGTGCAGATACTTGTGATAGATCTTCTGGGCCTCCTGCATCTCCCGGGCATCACGGCGACCCTGATCGATTGCCGCCAGGGGAGCATCTTCGGTGGTGGCGATCGCGCTGGTGGTTGGGGTGTCGCCCACCTCACCGTCGGTGAAGAGGTAATCGAAGTTCCACTCGGCGAGGCGATCGATAAGCGCCTGATCTACCGGAACCTCAGGAGAGAGGAGGATATACTTCTCGTCCAGGAACGCTTCGGCGGAGACGTAGGACCCATCATAGAGCTGTGAAGTGACGATTCTATTCATTTCTGTCTCACCATTGACCGCGCCATCCCTGCATATTAGACTGCCGCCTTGTCAGTATAACGGAATAATCCAGTGAAACTGAAGACGATTGTCATACTTTTTAACATTCTTGTTGTCGCCACCTTCCTCATGGTGGTGCTGATGCCGCTTTTTCTGCTGGGAGCGGGGTATTCCCGGGCGTTCTGGGAGGGTAACTGGTATCTGGCTGTTCTCTTTCTGCTGGTCCTGGTTGTCCTGAACTGGTACTTCCTGGTGAACGGACCGCTGTTCACCGCTCTGGAGCGGGAGGATTGGAACGCTGTGGTGACCACGATGAAGCGACGGCTGCACCGGCGGGGTGGAATATCGCCTTCGTCGCTGCAGCTGCTGGCAAACGCGTGTGTCGTTTCCGGTAACGCCGGCGAGCTTCTTGCGGTGGAGGAGTTTCTGAGAGAGCGGAAACCGCAGGTGATACGACGAAGCTGTCGCCTCTTTGCGGTGCCCCATCTCCTTTCCAACAACGGCGAGCAGATGCAGCGCTATTTTGCATCCCAGATTGAAACGGGAGACCCCTGGATGCGCTGGGGTCTGGCGTTTTCCCTGCTGCTGCAGGGGCAGTTTGAACCTGCCCGAGGGGAGCTGCAGCACCTGCTTGAGGGGAAAGATGCCGGTCTTGTCCGGGCTCTGTCAATCTATCTCCTGTCCACCTGCAGTGCCGGGGATGCAGCGGCTACAGCCGCCGCAGATGCAGCGAAATCGGAATTCGTTGCCGCTGTGGATCGCCGACAGTGGCGAGAGCTGGTGGATAAGGAACGGCAAGAGCTGCACGTGATGGTATTGGGGCGGTTGCTGACCGACGTTGAGAGAGACATCTATGGAGACACACATGAATAGCGGCGGTTTTTTCAAGTCCCAGAAGCTGAACGAGGTCTGCTACGACATTCGTGGCCCTGTGCTTACTGCGGCGCAGCGCCTTGAGGAAGAGGGTTTTCGTGTCACCAAGCTGAACATCGGCAACCCGGCGCCGTTCGGTTTTGACGCCCCGGATGAGCTGCTCCACGATATCATCGTCAACCTCCGGGAAGCCCAGGGGTACGTTGACAGCAAGGGGATCTTCGGCGCGCGCAAAGCGGTAATGCAGCACTACCAGGCCCGGGGGATGCTGGACGTTCAGATTGAGGATATCTACATCGGTAACGGGGTGAGCGAGCTCATCGTGATGGCCATGCAGGCGCTGCTGAATAACGGTGACGAGGTTCTTATTCCCACGCCGGACTATCCGCTGTGGACTGCGGCGGTTCGTCTGGCCGGGGGCACCCCTGTCCACTACCGCTGCGACGAGAGTTCGGACTGGAATCCTGACCTGGCTGATCTGCGCAGCCGCATTTCAGACCGCACCCGCGCGCTGGTGGTGATCAACCCCAACAACCCCACCGGGGCTGTCTACCCTCGTGAAGTTATTGAGGAGCTTCACAACATCGCCGTGGAGCACGGGCTATTGATCTACGCCGACGAGATCTACGACAAGATTCTCTACGACGACAACGAGCACGTTTCCATCGCCACCTACTGCCGGGACATCCCCTGCATCACCATGAACGGCCTCTCCAAAGCGTACCGGGCCGCCGGTTTTCGCGCCGGGTGGATGGTTCTCAGCGGACGCCTCTCGCAGATCAGGGACTACCGGGAAGGGCTGGATATGCTGGCGAATATGCGCCTGTGCAGCAACGCCCCGGCGCAGTTCGCCGTTCAGGCAGCCCTGGGGGGCTACCAGAGCATCAACGACCT
>SKHA01000010.1 GCA_007117185.1 Spirochaeta sp.
CCGGCGAGGTGTTGCAGGTGGATGTGGCCGGCGGCGCGCTGCTGCGCGCCGCCATCTCGCTGCTGGTGTTTCCCCTGGCCGCAGCCGCCCTCGCCTGGGCCGCTACCGCCACCGCGGCACTCGCCGTGGCTGCCGGGTGCGCCGCTGTCGGGGCGCTGTTGTGGCGGGGCAGCACCCACCGGGACCTGCCCCGGGGCCGGCGCGCCACCGCTACCACCTCCGCCGCAGCGGTCAGTCCAGACGCGGGCTCCCCACTCTGAACTCCGGCTGAAACCCGAAGATCTGCGCCACCGCGCGCCCCACCTCCTCTTTAACCTTCTGCATATCCTGACGCGTCCCGGTCACTCTCTCCAGGGAGGTCTGCCCGCGATCGGTGATGCCGCAGGGGACAATCCAGCCAAAGTGGGAGAGGTCAGTGTTCACGTTGAAGGCAAACCCGTGAAAGGTGATCCGATCCTTGACGGCGATCCCCAGGGCGGTAATCTTCTCGTTGGCCACCCATACGCCGCGATGCTCCGGATCCCGGTGAGCCTCGACAGCGTAGTGTTCCTGCAGAACCTGAACGAACACCTCCTCCAGGAGGTTCACGAAGCGCTTCAGGCTGCGCAGGTGCTGCCGCAGATCAAGGATGAGGTAGCCCACCAGTTGCCCCGGCCCGTGGTAGGTGGTCTCACCCCCTCGCTCGATCCATTCTATCGTCCCGCCGGCGCTGGCAAGGTCCGCCGGCGAAATCAGCACGTCTTCCATCACGGCGCTGCGCCCCATCGTTATCACCGGCGGGTGCTCCAGAAGCAGCAGGGTATCGTCGATGCGCTGATCCCGGCGCGCCGCAACCAATCGATGTTGCAGATCCAGCGCCGCAGCGTAGGGCATCACCGCCAGGTCGTACACGCCCAGGGTGGCCCCCCCACCAAGGGTTCCTCTCATCTCAGACCAGCTCCTTCACCAGCGTATTGATCGTCTCGGCCATTTCCTGCAATGAAACCTGGCGCCGGACAAAGCCGTTCTCCCAGGCTACCCGGGGCATTCCATAGACCACGCTGCTGGCCTCGTCCTGACCCACAGTCATGCCCCCGGCCCGGTAGATCTCGCCAATCTCAAAGGCGCCGTCGCGACCCATTCCGGTCATGATCACTCCCATCGCCCGGTTGCCGTAGCTTTTGGCCACCGAGCGGAAAAGGACTCCCGCTGAAGGGCGGTGGCCGTTGCATGGATCATCCTGGTGCAGGCGAATAACCGCAGCAAGAGAACGTTTCTCAATCTCCATATGATAGTTCCCCGGGGCGATGAAGATTCGCCCTGGCTTTACCAGGTCCCCGTCGGCGGCCTCGCGAACCTCAAGGGAAGTGATGCGATTCAGACTGGCGGCAAACTCGGTGGTAAACCCCGGGGGCATGTGCTGCACGATCAGGATGGGAACCGCCAGATTTCCGTCGATTCCCGCCAGCACCTTCCGCAGCGCATTAGGCCCGCCCGTGGATATTCCCAGAGCGATGATCTCCAGAGGCCCCGCAGGGCCTGGCTGGCCTGCTGCCGGTGCCTGCCCGGCAGCTTTCGGGCTGGCGAACTGCCCGCCCAATGGGCTCTTGCTGCGCCCAGCCTCCGGCGCCTGAGCCCCGGCGGTGGCAGACCCTTCGGCCATTTCCGGATCCCGGAGTGCGTAGTCCTCCGGTGCTTCCGGCAGGGATTTTCCGTGACGGCGGCGGTACTGCCCCCCGTAGGCCCGGAGCATCGTCACCAGCTGGTCCCCGACCACGTGAATATCGTGAGATACCGACCCGGAGGGCTTGAGGATGAAGTCACTCGCACCAAGGGCCAGCGCCTCCATCGTCACTTCCGCCCCTTCACGGGCGATGGACGAGAGGATGATCACCGGAACGTCGATCTTCCCCTCCCGGCGCGCCCGGAGAAACTCGATACCGTTCATCTTTGGCATCTCCAGGTCCAGAACCAGAACGTCCGGCTTGACCCTGGGGATCTTCTGCAGGGCAAATTCACCGTTCATCGCTGTCCCCGCTACGGCCAGGTCCGGCGCGCCCTCGATGATCTTGCTTACCAGGTTGCGCATCAGCGCGGAGTCATCGACAACCAGTACGCGAATCGGCTCTATACTCACAGGTTTGCGTCCTTTATGCGTCCTTCGAATAGATACAGGCCCAGTCTGTCTTGAGGAATTTGAACTTCGTCTCCATCCCGAAGAGAGACTCGCTGTGTCCGATAAACAGGAACGAATGGGGCGCCAGGGCGTCCCAGAAGCGGTCCACCACCACTTTCTGTGCCGCCTCGTCAAAGTAAATCAGTACGTTTCGGCAGAAGATCACGTCGAGGTTCCGTTTCCCGCTGTCGTGTTTGAGGTTGTGATAGTCAAACGCGATCATCGAGCGGATCGAATCTTTGACCTGGTACCCGTTGTCCTGCCGGGTGAAGTACTTCTCCAGATAGGGGGCGGGAATACCCGTGACCCGACTGTCGGCGTAGAACCCCTGCTGACCGGTAAGTACTGATTTCAGGCTGAGATCGGAAGCCAGCACCTCACCGCTGAACCCCGGAGGCATGAGCTCCAGCAGCTCCATGGCGATGGTGTAGGGCTCTTCCCCGGTGGAGCAGCCAGCGCTCCAGATCCGGATCTTCCGCTCTCCCCGGGCCCGCTTCTGCTCGATCAGATCCGGCATCACGTGGTGGCGGAACGTCTCCCAATGGGCGGCGTTACGAAAAAAACGGGTCAGGTTGGTGGTGACTGCATCCAGCAGAACCTTCAGCTCTTCGCCGTTGCTCCGGACGTGGTCGTAGTACTGCCGGACAGTCTCCAGCTTGGCCAGACGCAACCGCTCTTTCAGCCGACTCTCAAGGATTGTCCGGTTGGACTCGGAAAAGTGGATACCGCTCTCGTTGTAGATCAGCGTGCGGAAGTGCTCAAAATCGGTATCGCTCAAGAATTCTGACATTGCTTTGCGGCAAAGAGTAATTCCTACCCTCCGTGCTGTCAATTACGACGCCGATTCGGGTTGTCATGCCACCCCGGCGCAGGAGATAATACGATCCCGAATGAACAAGTATATATTCGTTACCGGCGGCGTCTGCTCAAGTCTCGGCAAGGGTGTTGCCGCTGCATCGTTGGGCAGCCTCCTGGAATGCCGCGGCCTTACCGTTCGGATGATCAAAGTTGATCCCTACATCAACGTCGATGCGGGGACGATGAGTCCCTACCAGCACGGCGAGGTCTACGTCACCGACGACGGCGCTGAAACCGACCTGGACCTGGGCAACTACGCCCGGTTCACTGCGTCGACCCTCTCCCGGGCCAACTCCATCACCACCGGCCAGATCTACCAGGAGGTGATCCGCCGTGAGCGGGAGGGGCGCTACCTGGGCCGCACCGTCCAGGTGATTCCCCACATCACAGACCGGATCAAACAGCGCATCCGCGCCGTCGGCGACGAAGCGGGGGTTCACGCCACCATCGTTGAGGTGGGTGGCACCGTGGGAGACATCGAGTCCTACCCGTTCCTGGAAGCGGTGCGCCAGATGATCCACGAGCTGGGCAAGAAGAACGTCCTGGCGGTGCACCTGACCCTCATCCCCGAGGTAGCCAACGGAGAGCTCAAGACCAAACCTACCCAGCACTCGGTGAAGGAACTCCGGGAGATTGGTATCCAGCCGGACGTGCTGCTCTGCCGTGCTCCCGAGCAGCTCCCCGAGGATATGCGCCGCAAGATCGCCCTCTTCACCAACGTTGACGTGGACGGGGTGATCTCCGCTTACGACATCAAGTCCACCCTCTATGAGATTCCCCTGATGTACCACCAGCAGGGGCTGGACTCGATCTGCCTCTCCCGCCTGGAGATGGAAATTCCCGAGGCGGATCTCAGTGGTTGGGAGCGGGTTGTCTCGGTGGTAACCGGCAGTTCCCAGGTGGTGCGGATCGCCGTGGTGGGCAAGTACATCGAACTGAGTGATTCCTACAAATCAGTGGACGAGGCGTTGATCCACGGCGGGATCGCCAACGACAGCCGCGTTCAGTTGATCAAGGTCGACTCCGAAAAGATCGAACGCGGCGAGATCGACCCGGAGAAGGTCTTCGCCGAGATCGACGGAATTCTGGTGCCCGGCGGCTTTGGCAGCCGCGGTATCGACGGCATGGTCCGGACGGCAGAGTACGCCCGCACCCGTGGCATCCCCTATTTCGGAATCTGCCTGGGCATGCAGATCATGGTGATCGAGTTCGCCCGGAACGTCCTGGGGCTCAACGGCGCGGACAGCACCGAGTTCGTACCGGATTGCCAGAACCCCGTGGTCAGCCTTCTGGAAGAACAGATCGACGTCAAGAACTACGGCGGCACCATGCGCCTGGGCCGCAGCGCCTCCCGGCTCCTGCCGGACACCCTGATTCGCAGCGTCTACGGGGAAGAGATCATCTATGAACGGCACCGTCACCGCTACGAAGTATCCAACAGCTACCGGCAGCGTCTGAACGAGAGTGGTTTGACCACCGGCGGGGTTACCGAAGACTCGTCTCTGGTGGAATCGCTGGAGTGGGCGGGTCACCCCTGGGGGCTGGGGGTGCAGTTTCATCCCGAGTTCATCTCCCGCCCTGCCGACGCCCACCCCCTCTTCCGGGAGTTCATCGGCGCGTCGATCCGGTATCGGGGGCAGCGCAGCGGTGTTGTCGGCGAAACGTAAAGCCCCATTTCTGGCGCTGCTGGGAGCAGCAACGTTTCTCGGGTGTACCTTTGACTACAGCGACAGTCAGGTTGAGTCCCGCCAGAGGGGGGAACAGCCGCAGCTGGAGCTGCTGGACGTTCGCATGGTGGTGGAGCGGGATACCCGGCTGGAACTCACCGCCTCGCGCATCGCCGTCTATCAGCAGCGGCGCACCCAGGAGTTTGAAGACCTCATCTTTCGCGAGTTTGACACTGCCGGGGAGATCCGCCTTGAAGGGCGAGCTGCCGCGGGGTCTCTGGACCTCGATACGGAGGATGTACAACTGTTTGGAGAGGTGGTTTTCTACTCCAGCGTGGAGGGGGCGGAGCTGGTCAGCTCCTTTCTCTCCTGGGAGAACGCCGAGCGGGTGCTTCGGGGCGAGCCGGACGGTGTCGTCCGTATCCTCAGGGACGACGGGTCCTGGGTTGAGGGCCGGGGTGTCCGGGTGGACGGTCGACGGAATGTCGTTGAGTTCACTCAGGGGCTTGAAGGGGAGTTTCGCCGGGAGGACACGCCGTGACCACCTCCTCTCGAGGTATCCCCCGGGTGCTGCCGGCGCCGGTGCTGGCGCTGGTACTGGTTGCCGTGGCGGCCCTGGCCGTACCCGCTGCCCTCCCGGCAGACTCCTTCCGCTTCTCCGGGGACCGCACCGAGATCGTTCTGGCGGAGGGGCGACAGCGTACCCTGCTGCGGGGTAACGCCCGGGTGGTGAGCAACTCCTTCACCCTGGAGGCGCAAGAGATCGAACTCTCCGGAACGGACTTCCGTTACGCCGAAACCCGCGGGTCGGTGCGGGTCACCGACAGTGAACGGGACATGACGATCAGTGCGGATCGTCTCCGGTTCGACCGGGAGACCGAGAACACCCGGGCCTCCGGCAACGTTGTGGTGGAAGACCGGGAGAACGACCTGGTCCTGCGGGGCGGCCACATGGAAACCCGGGAAGGGGGCGACCTGCTGTTCGTTCAGATCGCTGTTCGGGTGCTGCAGGACGATCTGGTGGCCAGGGCGCAGTTTCTGCGGTACCGCCGGGCGGATTCGGTGATCGAGCTCTCCGGCTTTCCTATCGTCTACTGGAAGGGCGACCGCTACCGCGCCACCCGGATTATCCTCAACCTTGATACCGAAGAGATCGAGCTGCAGGGTCAGGTGGAGGGGGCTGTCACGGTGGAACGCGAGGAGGACGATGCGGCCGAACCCGAGGAGGACCCCGGTGAGTGATCGACTGCGTGTTACCGCGCTGCGCAAGCGCTTCGGCCGCAAGGAAGTGGTATGCGGGGTGGATTTCGCCATGGAGAACGGCCAGGTGGTGAGCCTTCTGGGGCCCAACGGCGCGGGCAAGACAACGGTGTTCTACATGATCGTGGGGTTCATCCGCCCCACCTCCGGGCAGGTGTATCTGAACGACCGGGAGATCACCACCCTGCCGATGTTCCGGCGCGCCCGGGCGGGGATATCCTATCTGCCCCAGGAAGCGTCGGTCTTTCGCAAGCTCTCGGTAGAGCAGAACATCATGGCGGTGCTGGAGCACCGGAAGGACCTGTCCAGGGAGGAACGCCGCCATCGGGTGGAAACCCTGCTGGATGAGCTGGGGATCGCCTCGCTGCGGAGGCAGAAGGCGTACACCCTTTCCGGTGGCGAGCGTCGCCGTACCGAGATTGCCAGGGCGCTGGCCATCGAACCCCGGTTCCTCCTTCTGGATGAACCTTTTGCCGGAATCGACCCCCGAGCGCGTTTTGAGATCAAGAGTATCTGTGCTCACCTCGCTGAAAAAGGGATCGGTATTCTCATCACCGACCATAACGAACGGGATACCCTGGAGATATCCAGCTACTCCTACATCATCCACCAGGGCCAGATCGTCGTTGCCGGGACCCGCAGCGAAGTGGAGCAGAATGAGACGGCCCGCCGCATCTATCTGGGCGAGGACTACCAGCGGTAAATTGACAAACCCCGGGGCGTCTCCCATTATGGTAGGTATGCAGTTCCAGAAGCCTGTCCTGGTACAGCGCCAGGAGCTCCGGATGACCCCGCAGCTTCTGCAAAGTATCAAAATTATGACTCTCCCCCTGCAGGAATTGCAGTTCCGGATCCAGGAAGAGCTGGATGCCAACCCCGCTCTGGAGCTGGTGGAGGAGCGGCCGTCGGTCTCCCTGGATGAGGGAGAAGAGCGGGGCGAGGAGTACGAATACTTTGAGAACTCCTCTGACCCGGGATATCCCAGTACCGGCCGCAGCGACGAAAATGGCGATGGTAACCGGGGGTTTCTGGAAGGGGCTCTTTCCCGTCCGGAGTCACTGCACGAGCACCTTTTATGGCAGCTGAGGTTACAGCCCATCTCGCTGGCCGAGTTTGAGGTGGGCGAGCTGGTAATCAACAACCTTGATGACAACGGCTTTCACCGGGAGGACCCCATGACCCTGGTGGACAGCAGCCGCCACGAGATACTCTTGCATGTCCTGTCGATAATTCGCACCTTTGAACCGGTAGGGACCTGTGTCAACGATCTCAAGGAATCACTGGTAGTCCAGGCACGGTTGCGGGACGACTGCCCCGAAGCGACGATTCCGATAATCGAGAACCACTTTGATGAGCTGGAACGGGGCAGACATCGGGAGATCGCCAGGGCGATGGGGATCACCGGAGAGCAGATCGAAGAGGTTCTGGTGTTTATCCGCACCCTGGAGCCCTTTCCCGGGCGGATGTTCTCCACGGATACCAGCCGCTACGTTGTTCCGGATCTCCTGCTGACCCGGCGGGAAGGTCAGTTTATCCTCATCCTGAACGACGAGGAGATTCCCGTTCTGGGGGTCAACTCGCTCTTTTCCCGAACCGCCGGGAGCCAGGACAAGGATGCCCGCAAGTTCGCTCTGAGTCGCGTGAAAGAGGCCCGCTGGTTCATCCACAGCGTCCACCAGCGAAACCAGACGCTGTTGCGGGTGGCCCGGGCCATTCTGGAGTTTCAGCGGGACTTCTTCATCAAGGGCAAGAAGTATCTTGTTCCGCTTACCCTGAAAGATATCGCCCAGGAGATCGAGGTGAGCGAGGCCACGGTATCGAGAATCAGCAACGGCAAGTACATCCAGACCGAATGGGGTATTTTTGAGCTGAAGCATTTCTTCTCGAACAGCGTCGCCGGGTCCGGCTCCGGCGGCTCGCGGTACAGCAAGGAGGGTGTCAAAGAGATCGTAAAGGAAATTCTCGAGGAACAGGAAGGGTCCGGGAAGCAACTCTCGGATCAGAAAATTGCGGATATTCTGGCGCAGCGGGGCATCTCCATTGCCCGTCGCACCGTCGCCAAATATCGCAACGAACTGAAGATCAGCTCGTCCTACGAGCGATGACAACGGACCACCGGAGGTATACATGAACGTGACGATTAAATCGGTACATTTTGACGTAGATGACCTGACCAGGGAACATCTCGAGACACGCCTGCAGAAGATCGACTTCGCTGCCGACAAGATCGTGGATATGGATTTCACCCTGACCCGGGAGAAGGATCACCAGTTCGAGATTGAGGCCAAGATTCACTTTCGCTGGGGTATACACGCGGTGGTAAAAAACAAGTCCTTTGATCTGAACCAGGGTATTCACGAGCTGGTGGATAAGGTTGATCTGAAGGTTCGCAAAGAGGTGGAGAAAGTTCAGGAGCACAAGGGCTGAATGGACACCTTCACCGTCCTGGATCTTATCGATCTGGATCTCAGAGAGCACAACGATCTGGGCCTCACCTGTATCGGTGGTCGATCCGGGCTTCTGAAGCGCATTGCTACCCCTGACCTCAACCGCCCGGGACTCGCCTTGAACGGTTTCTTCGATATGTTCGGGTCCCAGCGGGTACAGATCTTTGGTCGGGGAGAGCAGGCGTTCCTGGAGAAACTCCACAACGAGGGTACCGTCGAGACGATCCGGGAGATGTTCAAGCGGGAGATACCCTGCTGTATCTTTACGCACAATCTGCAGCCTACCGAGTCATTTGCACGGATATCCGAGGAGGCGGGGTGCCCCCTGTTGCAGACCGCTCTGGAGACCAGCGAGTTCGTGATGCGCCTGATCCGCGCCCTGGGAAACGTCTTTGCGGCGCGCCACACTATGCACGCAACCCTGGTGGAGGTGTTCGGTATCGGCGTCCTGCTGCTGGGGGACAGTGGCGTGGGTAAGAGCGAAGCGGCGCTGGAACTGATTGAGCGGGGTCACAGGCTGGTTGCCGACGACGCTGTTGAGATCCGCCGGGTCGCCGGAAACATCCTTCAGGGGCAGGGGTCAAACCCCGCGCTGGGCCACCACATGGAAATCCGCGGCTTGGGGATCATCAACATCACCCACCTCTTCGGGGTGGGCTCAATTCGTGACAACAAACAGGTCCAGCTGATCTGTCAGCTTGAGGCATGGGATGCGGAGAAGCACTACGACCGCATTGGTGCGGAAGAGCAGTACTTCGATATCCTCGGTGTGGCCACCCCCTACCTGGAGATTCCCGTCAAGCCGGGGCGCAACATTCCCATCATCATCGAGACGGCGGCGATGAACGAACGTCTGAAGAAGATGGGATACTATTCGGCCCGGGAGTTCAACCAGAAAGTGATGCGCTGGCTTGACAGCGAGAACGCCCGCCGGGCATATCTGCAGAAGAAGGGTATCTGAGAATGGTGGAAAAACAGGTGGTGGTGCGCAACCGCGCGGGGATTCACGCCCGCCCGGCGGCGCTGATCGTGCAGACAGCGGCAAAGTTCTCCTCCCAGGTGGAGTTCTGCACGGAACACGAGACGATCAACGCCAAGTCGATCATGGGAATCATTACCCTTGGCGCAGGATATAATACGGCGATAGACATTCGCGTGGATGGACCGGACGAGGCGGATGCGCTGAACGCGCTGGTCCACTTATTTGAGAGCCGCTTTGAAGAGGACTGACCTCGCCGGAAACAGATGAAATCGATTCGCAGCGCCTCCGCATCATTCACCACCGTGGTCAGCCTCGGGGTGCTGTACGTGCTGGTGGTGATCTTTGCAGTGGTCATCTCCAAAGAACTGATCCTCAGTCCGGAAGAGATGCAAGGCGGCCTCTTCCCCCTCTTCGTCGGGTTGGGAATCCTCTTCCCGCTGGTTCTCATGGGTTTTATTCTGGTCAACGTGTTGCGCCTTGTCCGGGAGTTTCGGCGGGGACTTCCGGGAAGCGCCTTCAAGGGGCGCCTGTCCCTCTTCTTCACGGTGGTGGTTCTGCTGGCAGCGGTACCCCAGGGGGTGGTTTCGGTCACCTTTCTCTCCTCTGCCCTGGAGCTGGTTTTCAGCACCGGTGCCGCCGACGCGATTGCCCGTGGACTGGACATCACCCTCTCCTATTATGACCGTGAGGTCTCGGACCTGGAGCGGGTGGCCCGGGACGGCACCCTTGAGCGCATTCTGCAGGGTAATCCCACCCCCCAGGGGGTGGACGCGGCGCTGAGGGAGCGATTGTATCGGCCGGAGGCGGTGCAGGTCTTTCTGCGGGATGGAAGTGAGCGTCTTTTCAGCGGGGACCCCCGATTCCGGCAGGAAGAACCCCTCCTGGCGGACCTTCTCAGCGGGACCCGGGTGACCCGCCTTACGGTGGCACAGATGCCGGTTCTGCGGCTGACGGCCCCGGTGGCCACGGTGCCCCCGACGATCGCCATGGTGACTACCCGTCTTCCCGAGGGGTTTGAGGATACCGCCCGGGCTCTCACTGAAGCGCGCAGTACTGTGGCGTGGTTTGAGCAGCTGCGTCCCACCTTCATCCTCACCGTCGGACTCGTCTACGGAGTCTTCATGGCCCCCATCCTGCTTCTGGCGGTGCTGATCAGTTTCTTTCTCTCCGAGCGGATCATGCAGCCCATCGAGTCTCTGGAGGAGGCAACCAATCGCGTCGCCCAGGGAGACTACTCGGTGCGTATTCTGGCGCGCCCCAACGACGATCTGGGGCTGCTGGTGATATCGTTCAACAACATGGTGAACGAGCTGGATCGTGCCCGGCGACGGATGATGCAGGCGGAAAAAGTTCAGGCCTGGCAGGAGATCGCCCAGCGGCTGGCCCACGAGGTGAAGAACCCTCTCACCCCGATCCGCCTTGCCGCAGAGCGGCTGCGCCGGCGGTATCACAGCGAAGCGGAGGATTTCCCGGCAGTCCTGGACCGCACGGTGGAGACGATTGTCCGGGAGGTGGAGGAGCTGACCACCCTCCTGGATGAGTTTCGTGCCTTCGCCAGGATGCCCCAGCCGATGAAAGAAGAGGTGGAGCTGCGTCGGGAGATCGCCGCGGCGGCGGCGGTGTTTGCAGAAGACCCCCGGGTCACCGTTGATCTGGGCGGCATCGACCCGAACTTTCATGCCCAGGTGGATCGTAACGGTTTTCGCCGGATCCTGCTGAATCTGATCACCAACGCTGCAGAGGCCACTACCGACGCGGTATGCGTACGCCTGTACGCCGATGTGATCCGGAAGAACACCGAACGGTACTGCCGCCTCCGCCTGGAGGACGACGGGCCGGGGATACCGCCGGAGCTGGGACAGAAGATCTTTGATCCCTACGTGACAACCAAAGTGTCCGGCACCGGGCTGGGGCTGGCCACCGTGGAGCGGATCGTCTTTGATCACGGGGGTACCATCGTCTACGAGTCCGCACCGGGATCGGGAACGACCTTCATCATTGACTTGCCCCTGAGGAGCGCAGATGGCGACAGTACTGATAGTTGACGACGAGCGGGGTATTCGCGAGACCCTCGGCGATATTCTGGAGGACGAAGGGTACCAGGTGCTCAGCGCCGCAGACGGGCTGCTGGCGATGGGAATCCTTGAGCGCGAGCCGGTGGACTGCATCCTCCTTGATGTGTGGCTGCCGGGAAAAGGGGGGCTAGAGGTGCTGCAGGAGGTACGCAGTGGCTATCCCCGGGTTCCGGTAATCCTCATCAGCGGACACGGCACCATCGATATCGCCGTTAAAGCGGTCAAGGACGGTGCGTTTGATTTTCTGGAGAAGCCCCTCAGCCTGGACCGGGTCACCTCTCTGGTTCGACACGCTCTTGAACTTGAGACGCTGCGACGGGAGAACGAGACCCTGCGAGCCCAGGTCAGGGAGTATCCCTCGTCCCGTCTGACCGGCACCAGCAGCGTCATCACCGGGATCCGCAAACTGGTGAAGCAGATAGCCGACAGCGACGCCCGGGTCCTGATAACCGGGGACAACGGGACGGGTAAGGAGCTGGTCGCCCGGGAGATTCATCAGCACAGCAACCGTCGAAACGGGCCCTTCGTGGCGGTGAACTGTGCCGCCATCCCCGAGACGCTCATCGAGACGGAACTGTTCGGCCACGTCCGTGGAGCCTTCACCGGTGCCGACAGCGGCCGGGTGGGCAGGTTTGAACAGGCCCATCAGGGGACCCTCTTTCTCGACGAGGTTGCTGATATGTCTCTGGGCGCGCAGGCCAAGGTTCTCCGGGTGGTTCAGGAGATGAAGATTCAGCGCGTTGGCGGGGAAGAGGAGATCAGCGTGAACGTCCGGATTCTGGCGGCTACCAATAAGAACGTAGCCGAAGAGATCCGCAGTGGGAGGTTCAGGGAAGACCTCTACTTCCGGCTGAACGTGGTCCCCCTGCGCATGCCGGCGCTGCAGGAGAGGCAGGAGGACATTCCCCTGCTGCTGCAGGAGATGCTTCAGCAGCCGAACAGCACCGGCACTCCCCGGGAGATCCGGATCGATCCGGAGGCTCTTGAAAAGGTTGTCCAGTATCCCTGGCCGGGGAACGTTCGAGAGTTGAAGAATTTTGCGGAACGGGTTAGCATTATGGTCGCAGGTGACACCGTCACCGCCGAGGACGTTGACCGGCTGCTCATGAGGCGATCCGGCGCGGTCCGTCGGGATCTGCTGGGAGACCTGGTGCACCTGGATCTGAACAGTGCCCGGGACCAGTTTGAGCGCCTGTATCTGTTGGAGAAGCTTCGGGAGAATGACTTCAACGTCTCCCGAACGGCCCGAAGCGTAGGATTGTATCCGAGCAGTCTCCACGCCAAGATCCGCAAGCTCGGAATAGAGGTAGGCCGATGAGACCAGTGACACCGAGACAGCAGGAAGTACTGGATTTTATCCGGCACTTCATCAGCGCCAACAAGTATCCACCGACGATCCGGGAGATCTCCGACGCGTTTGACGTCTCGGTCAAAGCAGCTCACGATCACGTCCGCGCCCTGGAAAAGAAGCAGATGATTCGCTACGACGCAAATCGTTCCCGTACAATCGAAGTGCTCCACGAAGGGGTCTCGGAGACTCACGAGTCGGTCCGGGAGATCCCCCTGGTCGGTTCGGTGGCGGCGGGACTGCCGGTCCTGGCTGAAGAGAACTACGAAGGTACCGTTTCCATTCCCTCTTCGATGCTGCGGGGGGGCTCCTATTTTGCGCTGCGAGTCCGCGGAGACAGCATGTCCGGTGCGGGAATCCTCGACGGCGACCTGGCGGTGATCGCCCAGCAGTCCGTTGCGGAGAACGGTGAGATTGTGGTGGCCATGGTTGACGAAGCGGTGACGATCAAGCGGTTCTACCGTGAGCGCAGCCGGGTCCAGCTCAAGGCGGAGAACCCCGCTTACGGGCCGATTTACACCCGGGATGTCCGTATCCTCGGGCGCCTGGCCCACGTGATCCGCAGGTACGAGTAGCCGGTGGCCCCTCGAACCCCACCACCGGCGGTGCTCTTCCTGGGGCCCGAAGAGGGGGAGAAGCAGGCTGCGGTCCAGGAGCTGCGTCAGATCATGCGCACCATCCACGGCGAAGGGCTGGAAGAGTACAGCTTTTACGCCTTTGAGACCTCCCCGGCGGAGGTAGTGGGTATTCTGCAGAACGGCTCCCTCTTCGGCAGCGGGGCGTGCGTTCGCTATCGCTCGGTAGAGGTGCTCAAACGCAAGGAAGAGTTCGCCCTGCTGCTCAAGTACGTCGAACAGCCGGTCCCTACGGCGCTGCTGATCATGGAGAGCTCCGAGGTTTCCGTGGCGGCAGATCTGAAGAAGGTCGCCGGCAGCGCCAACACCCGCGTCTTCTGGGAGATGTTCGAGAACCAGAAGCAGGGCTGGCTGATGGGCTATTTTCGCCGTCAGGATGTCCGCATCGACCCGGACGCGGTGGAACTGCTCCTTGAACTGGTAGACAACAACACCATGGACCTGCGCATGGAAGCGGACCGGCTCATCGGCTGCGTGGGGCGCCGCATCACCGCGGACGATGTTGACCAGTACGTGTACCATGCCCGGGAAGAGAGCATCTTCACCCTCTACGACGCCGTTGTAGCGGGAGATCTGGAACACGCCCTGGATATTCTGGCAAAGCTGGTTGTTCTCAGTGACTCGGTGCAGATCCTGCTGGGGCTGTCGTGGCAGATAGATCGCCTGCACCTGCTGCAGACGCTGCGTGACGCCGGCACCGCCGAAAGCGGTCTTTTTGCGGAGATGAAGCGCATCACCGGCCAGGAGGTGCGCAGCAAGCGGCAGCAGCGCAGCCTCCTTGATGCAGCCAAACGCTACAGCCTGGAAGACTGCAGCGCCATCAGAATCCTCACCGGCGACACCGACGCGCTGCTGCGGACCGTCCCCGCGGCGCTGCACCCGGGAATCCTGCAGCAATACCTCTACAGCGTGATCCTCCGGCGCGGCCGCTGGCGCCCCGCGCGAAACCGGCAGCTGCAACGCCTGCTCCGTTACCCCGGGGATCTGCAGCACAGCTGCGACTACGCTCCGTAAAGATCCCGACGCACCTGCTCCTGAACCAGAAGGGCAAGCTCCTCTGAGATGCCGGTACTCTTGGCGATGATGTCCACCGGCGTCTCCAGCAGCCCGTCCAGGTGGGGAAAGGCCTTCATGATTCGCACCGCCCGGCGGGGGCCGATCCCGGGAACGCTCTGTACGGTGGCTGTGATCACATCCTTCTTCTGCAGCTCCGCGCGGTAGGTGGTGGCAAAGCGGTGCGCTTCATCCCGCAGGTACTGCAGGATACGAAGCGCCGGGGTGCCCTCGGGGAGTTTCAGGGGCTCGGCGTGGTCCGGCAGGTACAGCTCCTCATCCTGCTTGGCCAGCCCCACCAGGGGAATGTTCATGTCCAGTGCCTTCAGGATCGCCACGGCGGCGTTCACCTGCCCCCGCCCCCCGTCGATCAGGATCAGATCGGGTCGGGGCAGCTCCTCGTTCTTCACCCGGGTGTACCGGCGGGCCATAACCTCCCGCATCGCCTGGAAATCGTCCACCTTGCCCTCCGGCAGAGAGCGGATCCGGAAGCGCCGGTATTGAGCCGGGTCGGGGACGCCGTTGGTGAAACTCACCATGGAAGCGACGGTGTTCCTGCCCCCCACCTGGGCGATATCAAACCCCTCTATCCGCAGGGGCGGGGTGGTCAGCTGGAGTACGTCCGCCAGCTCCTGCAGCGCCGGCAGGTCTCCCCGGGCGCGAAGACGCTTCTCCAGCTCCTGCCGGGCGTTTTCCGTACACAAGCGCAGAATGGACGCGTCCCGGGAGGTCTCCGCGGCGAGGATTGCCACCTCCTTGTCCAGCTCCTGCCGGAAGAACCGCTGAAGCTGCGCCGGGTCTGCCAGGATTGCCGAGAGGTACAACCGCCCGGGGGCGAGGCTGGTGGAGCTGTAGAACTGCACCAGGAACTCCTCAACGTTCTCTTCGTCGGATCCGGCCATCTCCGCGTGGAACATGGTGCTTCCCACCATCGTCCCGGAGCGCATCTGAAAGACCACAAAGACGGACATGCCATCCCGGGCGGCGTAGCCCAGATAGTCCCGCACCTCCAGGTCGAAGTCGACGATCCGCTGCTCCGTCTCGATCTGGTCAAGGGATCGCAGGGCGTCACGGAACTCCGCGGCCTTCTCAAAGTGCAGCTGCTCCACCGCCGAAGCCATCTGCTTCTTCAGGTCCCGGCGGATCTCTGTGGTCTTCCCCGAGAGGAGCGCCCGGATCGCCTCCACCCTGCGCAGGTACTCATCCCGGTCGGTCTTTCCTGCGCAGACGGCGGCGCACTTGCCGATGTGGTAATAAAGGCACGGCTGCGGCCGGGGGCGGATATCCCGGGTGCGGCACTTGCGCAGGGGGTAGAGCGACTCGATCAGTTTGAGATACCCCTCCAACCGCCAGATATTGGGAAAGGGGCCGAAGTACGAGGATCCGTCCTGGACGATCCGTCGCGTCCGGAAGACCCGGGGATACTCCTCGGCGGTGATGCGGATAACCGGATAGGTTTTGCCATCTTTGAGGTTGATGTTGTACCGCGGGCTGTGGCGCTTGATCAGGCTGTTCTCCAGCAGGAGCGCCTCGTACTCGTTCCCGGTGACGATGTACTCGATACGGTCCACCCGGGACATCAGGACTTCCGTCTTGATTGGCAGGTTAGCCTGGAAGTACGACCGGACGCGACTGCGCAGGTCCTTGGCTTTCCCCACGTAGAGAATGGTGCCCTCGGGGTCAAACATGCGGTACACCCCGGGATCCCGGGGAAAATCTCGGATGCTCTCTTTCAGGTCGTCCTTCATAGTGCCGATAGTCATTGTACGGTACTATGTGCGGCAAGGTCATGGGTTTTACAGTCTGCGTTCTCCTTGTGCTGATTGGATCTCCAGCTGCGGCCCAGATCCCTGCAGAGGTATTGCGCCTGGGCAGCGACGACAGCTGGAACGCGGTAGCGCAGTTTGAGAACGCCCGGCTGGTGCCGGGGTGGCGCGGCGGGATGGAAGTGGTGCTGGCAGAGGCGCAGACCGCCCTCCGTGACGAGACGGACCTGCTGGTCACCTTTGACGGCGTTCTTCAGGACCAGGCAGGGAATTATGCTGTCCTCCAGGGAGAAGATCTGCTGGTCACCGTTCCGGCCATGAACGGCGGTGCTGCCGGGTTCGACGGACGCAACCACATCGCCCTGCGCCCGGGGAGAGAGTCCCTCTTTGCTCCGGCATCACAGGTCCAGAGCTTTACCATTGACCTCTGGTTTCATCCCAATCGGATCACCGAAGGGGCGGAGCTGCTGCGCTGGCGCGGCTCAATGCTCGAAGACGGACGACCGGTACTGCAGGAACTGCGTCTTCAGATCCGGGACCGGCGGCTTCACTGGGTGCTGGACAACCTGGTGGCCCGCACCGGGGCTAACGGGCGACCCCGAATGGACGGGGCTACCCTTTCAGCTCGTCGGACGTTGATACCCCGGACCTGGCAGCATCATCAGCTGCGGTTCGACGCCTTTACCGGACAGCTCTCGTACCTGGTGGACCAGCGTACCGAGGCGGTGACCTATCTGACCTCCACCGGCCGGGAAGATGGGACGGTGCATACCCTGCTGTTCGGCGTCGACACCGGCGAGGGACTGGTGGTTGGTCGCGGAGTAGAAGGTGCCCTGGACGAGTTGCGGATCATGCGGACCATTCCCGAGACCGCCCGGTGGACACGATTCGCCGGCGACCCCGGGAGTATCCTCACTGAACCGATCGATCTGGGTGGCTCCGGTGCCGTTGTTCAGGAGATTATCACCACAGAAGAGACCCCCGGGCGGACAGGGATCCGCGGCTTCTACCGCGTGGCCGACGTGGTCCTGAGTCGCGACCCTGCAGACGCGCTGGATGTCTCCTGGACCGAAATCCCCCAGAGCGGGGTGATCCCGTACGACCCCCGGGCTGGTCGGGGCAGGTACCTGCAGTTGCGCTTCGACCTCCTGGCGGACGCCGCCCGTAACGACACGCCGCGCCTTATGGATGTGGAAGTGGGGTATCTCCCGGCGTTGCCACCTATCCCGCCACGGGGTGTAGTGGGGCGTCCGGTTCCCGGCGGGGTTCTTCTTGAGTGGAACGAAGCGGTCGGCGGCGACGTTGCGGGGTATCGGGTGTACCTGGGGGAGCAGCCCCGGCGCTACACCGGCACCGCAGCGGTAGCCAGCCCCATCGACGCCGGCTCCGGGACACGTCTGGAAATCACCGGGCTGCGCCCCGACGTTCCCTACGTCTTCGCGATAGAGAGCTACGACCGGCATGGCCAGATCAGCCCTCTCTCACCGGAGGTGGAAGTTCGAGCGGGAAGGAACGTGACGCAATGAAATACAAGGAACTACTTCGCCGGGCAATTCAGTCCTTCCGGGTGGATGACTTCGAGGTGGCTGAACGACTGACCCGTGAACTGCTCTCTCACTTTCCTGATCTGGTCCAGGGCCATATTCTCCTCGGTACGATCTACGGACGGCAGCGCCGCTTCGGCCCGGCCATCGAAAGCTATCGCCAGGCCATCCTGCTTGATCCGCACAACACGGAGGCACTGAATGATCTGGCGGTGATCTACCGTCAGAGCGGCGATACCGAAGAGGCCCTGCAGACGGTCCAGAAGGCGTTGAAGTACGGAGCGGGTCGGGCCGAAGTTCTGTACAATCTCGGCAACATTCACAAGGATATGGGCGAGCGGGAAAAGGCGATTGACGCCTACCGCAAAGCGGTGGCTGCTGACCCGACCCTCGCTCCGGCATACAACAACCTCGGCACCCTGCACGACGCTCTGGGGCAGCACGACGAGGCCCGGGAAGCGTTTTTGCAGGGGTTGCGTCACGACCGTAACAACCCGACTCTCAACTTCAACCTGGGAAACACCTACGCTTCTCAGGGGCAACTTGCCGAGGCGCGTCGGAGCTACGAGATGGCGTGCAAGGTGCGTCCGGGCTGGTCAGACGCGCTGAACAACCTGGGTATCGTTCTGGATCAACTGGATGAGCCTGACCGAGCCCGGGAGATTTACGAGGAACTCATCGAGCTGGAGCCGGATAATCATCGTGCCCGGAACAACCTGGGAACGGTCCTTGCCCGTGCCGGACGGGTGGATGAGGCGATAGAACAGTTTCAGGCAGCCCTGGCCAACTCACCCCGGTACCACCGTGCCGCTGCCAACCTTGGCCAGGCCGCTTCCCAAACCACAGACAGCAACTCGGCCCGCAGAATCCTGCAGGAGATGATCAAGCAGGACCCTGAGAACATCGACTTGCGTCGGGGGCTGGCGGAGGTGCTGGACCGCGCCGGTGAGGATGAACAAGCCGTTGCCGCGTGGCAGCGGGTTGTGGAGGATGACCCCCACGATGCGGATGCCCTGCTGCGCCTGGGAATGGCCCAGCACCGGTCGGGTGATCACGAAGGGGGACAGCTCTCCCTTGCCCGTTATACCGAACGGAACCCTGACGACACCTCCTACCTCGAGTCCCTGGCGGGAATACTCCAGGAGAACGGGCTTTATCAGGAGGCGCTGGAAGCGGCTGAACAGGCGATCGCCACTGATCCTGACGGGGTGCACGGATGGCTGCGCAAAGCCGAGGCGCTGGCGGCGCTGGGTCGCGGAGATGAGGCGGAGTCCGCCCTGGAGCGGGCAGCGCTGCGGGACGAGCCGGATGCCCGCTATCTTGCTACCCGGGCAGCGGTAAATCGTGCGATCGGTAACCGCGAGGATGCCCTGCGCGCCGCAGAGGAGCTGATATCTCTACAGGGAAATCGCGCGTCCTCGGATGACCTCAGCGATCTGAACAGCAGTCTGGCCCTGTACGAGCAGATGGTGGAGGCCTACGAAGACGAGCACGGAGCGTCATGGCAGAAGAACCTGGATCGTCTGGGAGATCTGGCAGAGAAGGGCAGTACGCCGGTGTTTCGCCGGGAGATGGAAGCGGAGCAGACCGAAGATTTGGAAGAGGACTCCATTCCGATCCTGGACCTCTCCGAGGTGGGTGGAGACGATCTGGAAGAGCCTCTGGACGAAGAGCTCGACGAGGTGGTGGAAGAGTTTGACGACGAAGAGATTCCCCTGATCATGCCTGATCTCTCCGGTGGGAGTGCCTCCGCGTCTGGTGGAGGCGGTAGTGGCGGCGGGGAAGGTGCTGCGGACGGTGCAGGGGTTCCCGGTGATGAAGACGCTGAAGGGGACGCCGGAGCAGAGGATATGGACGATCAGGAGGGCGCGGGGGATCTCAGCGATCTGGCCGAACCCGATCAGGAGCCGCTGTTTATGCCGGATCGGCCGTTATCGCCGCCGGAACCAGAACCGGAACCTGAGCCCGAGCCGGAGCCGGAGGCCGAGCCGGAAGTGAAACCTCCACCGATACCACCGCAGAAACCGGAGCCTGAGGTGGAGCCTGAACCCGAGCCTGAACCCGAGCCGGAGCCGGAGCTGGAACCTGAGCCGGAGCCTGAGGTGGAGCTGGAACCTGAGCCTCAGCCCGTCCCGCCACCAGAGCCCGA
>SKHA01000274.1 GCA_007117185.1 Spirochaeta sp.
CCGTTGGTGGCTCGTGACCCCACGATGGCCAGGTGGGCCATGCGGATCTGCTTCTCGCCGCCTTCGTCGACGATGCTGAGGCCGCGGAGCTTTCCGGCGTCACCGGGAAAGAAGACCGCCGCCTTCTGCAGGAAGCGGTGGTTGATCTCGTAGATGATCTGCAGGTGTCGGGGCAGGTTGGCCTCCAGCATCGGCACCGGCCACTTCTCCAGCGCCTCCGGCATCAGAGTGTGGTTGGTGTACGCCAGGGTGCGGGAGGTGATCTCCCAGGCGCTGTCCCATTCAAGCCCTTCCTCGTCCAGGAGGATGCGCATCAGCTCCGGCACCGCCAGGGAGGGGTGGGTGTCGTTGAGCTGGATCGCAGCCATCTCCGGCAGGTCAGACCAGGGGCGCTTGTCCCCGCGGAAGCGCCGCAGGATATCCCAGAGGGAACAGGCCACAAAGAAATACTGCTGCCGCAGCCGCAGCTCCTTGCCCAGGTACAGTCTGTCGTTGGGGTACAGAAGCCGGGTGAGGCTCTCTGCGGCCACCTCGGAACGAACCGCCTCAACGTAGTCACCCTGGTTGAAGTCATCGAAGTCGAACTGCTCGGTAGCCCGGGCGCTCCACAGCCGCAGGGTGTTGACGGTGGACCCGCCGTAGCCCACCACCGGCATGTCGTAGGCCAGACCCACTACCGACTGGGTGTCGATCCAGTGGGCCCTGAGCTGACCCTTTTCGTGAAACATCTCTACCCGCCCGCCAAAGTTGACGGTAGGGCAGATCCCGGGGCGCTCTATCTCCCAGGGGTTGCCCCGGCGCAGCCAGTCGTCGGGCTGCTCAACCTGGGCGCCGTTCTCGATCTCCTGCCGGAAGATGCCGTAGTCGTAGCGCAGGCCGTAGCCGAAGGCCGGAAGGTTCAGGGTTGCCAGGGACTCCATGAAGCACGCCGCCAGCCGTCCCAGGCCGCCGTTACCCAGCCCGGCGTCCACCTCTTCCTCCCGGATCTCCTCCCAGTCGTACCCCAGGGATTCCAGGGCCTCTTTGATCGCCCCGTCCAGGCGCAGGTTGATCACGTTCATCCCCATGGAGCGGCCAATGAGGAACTCCAGGGAGAGGTAGTAGGCCCTCTTGACCTGCTGTATGTGGTGGGTCTGCTGCGTTCTGATCCACTGGTTGATCAGGCGATCCCGAATGGCCAGCGCCAGGGACATGTACCGGTCGTGGCCGGTGGCGGTGTGGTAGTCCACCCCCAGGGAGTATTTGAGGTGCTCTGCAAATCCCCACGCCAGGGAATCCACGTCGTGTCCCTGTCGGGACCAGACACTCTTTTTTGTCGTTGTTGCCATGGTAGCAAAAGCATAGTCCACAGCGGTGGATTAGTCCACGTTGCTGCCTTAAGATATAGAGTAGACGGAGGACGAAATGGCCAATCGCAGGGGGTGGGTAGTTGCGGTGGTGCTGGTGCTGCTTTTCGGATATTCCGGCGTGGCTCACAGTCAGGCCCAGACCGGGGGGTATCTTTCGGCGGTGGTGGCAACGGCGTTGCAGCCGGACGATATCATCGGCAGCCTGGGCGCCGGTTTTCAGGGTGGGTATCGGTTTCCCTGGGGGCTGCTCCTGGTGGGGGACGTTCTGTACACCGGTACGGACTACTATTATTTCGATTTCGACGACGGGCGGGAGTGGCGGCAGGCCGGCAGCTGGCGGGAGGTACCCAGCGGCAGCGTGCGCCGGGGCGACTGGCCCTTTTACCGGACCCGGTTCCTGCTGGGTGGCGCGGCGGGGCTCTCCGGCAGCATCGCCCGGGTGGGGCTGTTCAGTACCGTGGGGTTCATGCTGAGTATCCTGGACTTCCCTGATATCAGTGAGGACTACCCCGAGTTTGCCGACGCGGCGATCGTCTCCAGCATCGGAAACGACGATGTGCAGGTGAGCACCAGTGTCCGCGCCGGGGTGGTCTATCCCGTTGGGGGCAGCATCTCCGGGCAGCTTTCGTACATGGTTCTGCTGACAACCGAGGAGGACGATTTCGGCGAGCGGGAGTGGCTGCAGCGCAACGGCCTGATCTATCTGGGGGTGACGGTGAACTTCGGAGGCAGACGATGAAGGCGGTGGCGTTTCTGGTGCTGGGGGCGATGGTGCTGTTCAGCGGGTGCGAGGACATCCTGCGATCCCTGGCGGACGCACCCACCAACGTGGAGGCCTCCCAGGGGGAGTACCGGGATCGGGTGGTGATCACCTGGGACGAGGTCCGTCCTACCGGGGTTAAGGAGGTGATCGGGTACGAGGTCAGCCGCTCTCCTGGAGGGCTCTCCGGGGATGGTCGCGTGGACGCCACCACAACATCCTACACTGATACCAATGCTGACCCCGGAGAGGCGTACTCCTATACGGTGCGGGCAAGGTTTGACGATGGAGACGTCAGTCCTTCTTCCCGGACGGTCACCGGGTACGTCCTTGAGGCGCAGCGTCTCACGGTCTACACCCACGAGGCGAACGACGGCTGGTCTGCATCCCGGACTGGAGTGCGGTGGTACACCTTTGCCGCGGTGGCAGGGTGGGAGTACCGCATCACCCTGTCCGGCGGTGGAGCTTCCGACAGTACCGTTACGGTATACCGCCGGGGCGATATCGACTCGCCGGTTCGCACGGCTGCTTCATACGGCAGCGCTCCCCTGGAGGTTTCCCCGGGGAACGTGGACGACTACCACGTGAAGGTGGTTTCCTCCGGGACTGTTACGGTGCGGGTCTCCTACTGAGAGGTCCCGCCAGGGGCGGTTACCACACCAGGAAGTCTCTGACCTCCCTGAGCTGTATCGCCACAGTGACCCGCGCCTCGTAGCGCCCTGCCAGGGTGCGGATCCGTGGCGGCGCCACCAGGTAGATCGACCCCTCTGCGTCCAGGGGGCGGTTGGGGTGGCGCCGGCGCAGGTGCTCCCGCAGGGCCATCCGCAGGGCGTCCTCCAGGGCCGCTTCCTTACCGCGCCACCCCAGCAGCAACTCGCCGTGACCAACGCCGCTGGAGCGGGGGGCTGCCACCGTCTCCCAACTGCTGCGCTGCGCCCGCTCCAGCTCTGAAAGGGAGTAGCGGATCTGCCCCCAGATGGTGTTCTCCACCCGGCGCAGCTCCCGCACGGTAAACCCCTCCGCCCCCCGGGTTACCCGCGCGATCGGCGAGAGGGTAAACGTCTCGGGAATGTCCCGCTGGGCCTGTCCGGGGGTGTAGGAAAAATCCCACCCGTAGATCATCCCCGAGAGGGTGTACTGCGCCTCCCGGGCGATACGCTCCTCCGGAGTACTCTCGTTCCCGTGAATGATCGTGTCGTCAATCGTCCAGATGTTGAGGGTGATCAGGTCTGTTGCCGGTGTGGTCACCACGGGCAGGAGCAGGAAGGTCACTATCAGCGCTGTTTTCATCATCGCTGCTGCTCCTTGGGCGTTACCGGAAGAAGCGCTTTCCCGGGTTGACCCCGACACGCAGCAGAAAATACAGGTAGGCAAACCCGAACCCCGCCAGGTGGGTCATGTGGGCCACGTTGCTGCCGCCGCGTATCTGGGAAAAGATCTCTATGAAGGTATACAGGGTCACCAGTACCGCCGCGCGCATCGGGATGAGTCCGAAGACGTAGACCTGCGCGTTGGGGTAGATGGTGGCAAAAGCCAGCAGCACCGCGAAGACTGCTCCGGAGGCACCCAGCAGGAAGACCATGTAGGTTCCGGTATACCAGTACACCGCCAGAGAGAAGAACCCCGCCAGGATCCCGGTAAGCATATAGAACAGGAGAAACTCCCAGCTGCCCAGTTCGTGCTCTACCTGGGTGCCGAAAAAGAACAGTCCCAGCATATTGAACAGGAGGTGGGAGATTCCCGAGTGGGCAAACATGTAGGTAAAGGGCTGCCACCAGAACCCCCGGGCTACGGTGAGGATGGGGTTCATCGCGATGTAGGTGGCCAGCTGGCTGTTCATCGAGGTGAGAAAGAACACCATCATATTGATACCGATGATGATGAAGGTCATGTTGTTCTGCGTGTACGGCAGAGGTCGGCGCCAGATTGGTACGGAAGTCACCTGCAGAAGGTACGGCGTGACAATAGTCATGGTCAATCCTGATATCTGTCACTGGGCAAGACGATTGTGGTGCCGTACCATCGGGGCATGAATACGCAACCACACCTGCAACCGGTAGAGCAGAGCCAGCGCATCGCGGTGGTGGACATCCTGCGGGGTTTCGCCATCATGGGGATCCTCGTGGTGAACGTGCTGTACTTCTTCAACCCCTGGCTGGGGTCCATGGGCAGCGGTACCCCCGCTGACGAGGTGGTGAAGGGGATCACCAATACCCTGTTCACCTCAAAGTTCTTTACCCTCTTTTCCTTTCTCTTCGGGCTGGGGATGTACATCCAGATGTCCCGCGCCGAGGCCAAAGGCGTATCGTTTCTGCCGGTGTACCTCCGGCGGCTCTTCTTCCTTGCCCTCTTCGGGCTGGCCCACGCGGTGTTCCTGTGGACGGGAGACATTCTGCTGCTCTACGCGATGGTCGGGCTGATTACGGTGCTGCTCTTTCGCCGCCGCTCACCCCGGGCTCTGATGATCTGGGCGGTGGTGTTTATCGCATTGCCGATTCTCTTCCTGATTCTCTCCACCGCGGGGGTACAGGCAGCGCGGCTGGCCCCGCCGGAAGCCAATGCCTTTGCCCAGGTCCAGGAGTCTTTCGCGGCGCAGGCTGCCGAAGCGGACGCGCAGAATCGGGCCGCCCTGGAGACGTACCGGGATACCTCGTGGTTGCGAATCACCCGCTTCAGAATCCGGGAGTATTTCGCCGTTACCGCAGTATCGGGGTTGTTCATGGCGCCCAGCGTTCTGGGGATGTTTCTGCTGGGTCTGCGGGCGGGAAAGCGGCGCTGGTTTTCCGATGAGGCCACCTCGCTGGAAGTGGCGCGCCGTCTGGTGCGCTTTGCCCTGCCCCTGGGGCTGGTACTGAATCTGTTTGTGGGGCTCTCCGGTTTTGAGCAGAACCGTCTGGGGCTGGAGCTGCTCACGTGGATGCATGCGGCGCAGAACACCGCCCTTGGGGTGGGGAGCGTCCTGCTGTCTCTGAGTTACATGGCGCTGATCGTTCTGGCGGTGCAGCGTCCCCTGGGGCAGCGCGTGCTGGGGCACCTGGCGCCGGTGGGCCGGATGGCCCTGTCCAACTACATCATGCACTCGGTGGTGATGAGCACCCTGGCCTACGGGTACGGTGCCGGACTCTACGGCCGGCTCTCCCTGGCCTGGGGGTTTGCCCTGGCGTTCATCCTGTACGCCCTGCAGATTCCCCTGAGCGCGTGGTGGCTCCGCCGGTTCCGCTACGGTCCACTGGAGTGGCTCTGGCGCCTGCTCACCTACGGAACAGTGCCACGGTAGCTTCATCGTCGCGGTAGCGCCTGCCCGGGTCGGGGTGGTACAGTGTCTCCGTGGCAAAAAAGGGAACCCGACGACAGGATCACCTGGCCCGACAGGCACAGAAGGAAGGATACCTGGCCCGAAGTGTCTACAAGCTGGAGGCGATCCGCCGCAAGTTCGGCATCATCACCCGGGGACAACGAGTCCTGGACCTGGGCGCCGCACCGGGTTCCTGGACGCAGTACGTCCTGCCCCTGGTGGGGCAATCCGGCTCGGTTGTGGCGGTGGACCTGCAGGAGTTCTCCGTGTCCGGCGCCATCTGCCGGCAGGGTGATTTCACCGAGCCGGAGGTGATCCAATGGATCACCGATGGCGGGCCGTACAACGCGGTGATCAGCGACGCCGCACCGGCAACCACCGGAAACCGCATCGTTGATACCGCCCGTTCCGAGGGGCTGGTGGAGTCGGTGCTGGCAGGTCTGCCGCAGTGGC
>SKHA01000103.1 GCA_007117185.1 Spirochaeta sp.
AGCTTCTACTCCCAGTTCCAGGACGGCCTGGCCGCGGCGGAGCGCGTCTTCGCTCTCATCGACGCGGAGCCCTCGGTCCGCCAGAGCGGGAGCGACGCCCCGCCGCTCTCGGGAACGGTCTCCTTCGAGAACGTCACCTTCGCCTACACTGCCAAGGAGACGGTGCTCAATGATTTCTCGCTGCAGATCGACGCCGGGACCACCGTGGCGCTGGTGGGCCACACCGGGGCAGGGAAATCAAGCATCGCCCGGCTTGTCACCCGCTTCTACGAGTTCCAGCAGGGGCGGATCTGCGTGGACGGCGCGGACATTCGATCCCTCGACCTGGGGGCGTACCGCCGTCAGATCGGCATCGTGCCGCAGGTCCCCTTTCTGTTCAACGGAACGGTGGGCGAGAACATCCGCTACGGCGTTCCCGGCGCCACCGACGAACAGGTCCTCTACGCGGCGTCTCACGTGGGGCGGGGTGACTGGCTGGAAGACCTGCCCAACGGCCTGGAGACGGAGGCGGGCGAGCGGGGCAACGGCATCTCCATGGGGCAGCGCCAGCTGGTGGCGCTGGCACGGATCCTCCTGAAAGACCCGGCGCTGTTCATTCTGGACGAAGCCACCGCCAGCGTGGACCCCTTCACGGAAGCGCAGATCCAGGAGGGGCTGGAGACGGTGATGGCCGGGCGGACCGCCCTGGTCATCGCCCACCGCCTCTCCACCATCGTCAACGCCAACCGCATCGTGGTGCTGGACCGGGGCCGGATCATCGAGGACGGGACCCACGGTGAGCTGCTGCACCGGGGGGGACACTACGCCGAGCTCTACAACACCTACTTCCGGCACCAGTCTCTTGAGTATCTGGAAGGGAAGTCTCCTCTTGGGTGACTGTCAGTTATATTATGTGGTAGCATGCCCGCCCTGTGCGTATCCTGAAGAATTTTTCGTTCCGGCGCCCGTCCACCAGTGTAGCGGTCACGGTGCTCCTGCTGGTCGTCCTCACCATCTCGCTCACCGGACTGTCCCTGCGGGTAAGCAGGCTCAATCGCACTGTTAACGCTCTGACCACCAGTCTTGGCGAGGAGATCGAGCGGCAGAACCTTCTGACCCAGCTCCTGGAGGGCAATCAGCGCACCGCCACCCGACAGCTCCAGGAAACCAGGCAGCTGCTCAACCTTCCGGTGACAGAATTCAGGTTCTCTGACGCCCTGCTGGCCACCGATTCTCCCGCAGAGAGAGAAACGGAGATCACCGAGCTTTTCGCCCGTGCGGCAGTACGGATTCTGCAGGAGCGGGAGACCCGCGACGCAGGGCGGCGTCTGACGGAAACCATCGGGCGCAACGCTTCCCTCACGGAAACGATGGACCAGCTGGGGCTGCGGGTGCAGCTGCGACGGGGGGATGTCTTGTCGTGGAGTCTCATCGATGAGGCCGGGGCTCCCTGGATCACCCTTCGCATCTCCGGCGACCCCTCCAGGGAAACCCCGCGATTTGACCTGGAGACAGTCACACCGCAGGGCCAGTCACACCGGGAACCGGCGGTCCCGCTTCCTGAACTGGCCGCCGCCCTCCAGGAAAACCTTCTGACCCTCACGCAGGAGCGGCAACAGCAGCAGCGGGCCCGGGAGGCTCTGGAATCACTCACCCGTTCTCCCGAAGTGGTACAGGCGCTGGCACAGAAGCGCCTGGAGATAGCGCTGGAGAACGGGACGGCCCTGATCCGCCCCGTTGGCGGCACCGGAGCGCTCCTCGCGGTGGACTCCCGGGAGCCTCTCCCCTCGCCACGGGAACTGGTCAGCACGATTCAGGAGATCGATACCCGCCCGGAAGTAGAGCGCCGGGTGGATGACGCGCGTCAGCAGATTGAAGCGATCGCCAACGACCCCGATTTCACCGCTAACCTGGCAGAGTTTGGACTCCGGCTGGCGGAAAGCCCCCGGGAAACCCTTGATTTCTTCATCTACGAGCTCACGGATCTCGACGGCGAAGCGATCGGCTCGTTCGGGGTGCTCAAGTTCTACGGTGAGGTCTACCTGCTGGATCAGGAAGCGGTGATGATCACCTCTCTGCAGACCCTCACCAGCGGGGCAGCAACACTGGAACCACCGCCGGTTACATCCGCCGAGCAGATCAGGCAGATGCCCGCGGACTTCCCGCCGGGGTTCCGTGGCGGCTCGGCGGAACGGGAGGGAACGAACCTGCTGTTGATCGGATCCCACGAGACGAAAGCGGACGCGATCATGCTGGTGAACCTCTCGCCGGAGCGGGAAATCAGGATGATCAGCATCCCCCGGGACATCTACTACCGGGGCCGCAAGCTCAGTGACCACTACGAGTTGTACGGCGCCCGGGTCTTCATTCAGAGGGTGCAGGAGATCATTCAGCAGGAGATCGACGGATTTGTGGCGGTGGACATGTACGCGTTCATTGAGGTGGTGGACCTGCTGGGCGGAATCACCGTCACCCTGAGCGAACCGCTGGTAGATCCTACCTACCGGGTCAGGGACAACGGCGTGTGGGGAACTCTCTCCTACCCGGCGGGAACCCACACCCTCAGCGGCATCGAGGCGTTGCGCATCGCCCGCTCCCGAGCCACTACCACTGATTTCGGTCGCTCCGAGCGACAGCAGATGCTGCTGGCCTCGCTGCGCCGGCAGTTCAACTCCCTCCACGCGGGCAACCTGGAACAGCTGTACCAGCTGGTACGCATCCTGTATCAGTACGTGGATACCGACCTGAGCGCCTACGACCTGACCCAGTACATCCTGGCCTACCGGGACGCACCGATCGTCAACCAGGCGGGGATGACCTTCAACAACATTCTCTACTCGACCTACAGCAACGTTCACAACCAGGGGCTCTCGTTCGACGATCTGCCGGAGGATTTCTTCATGGGGTTGTGGATTCTCCTGCCCCGGGACGACAACTGGAACGTGATACCGTGGTTCGTGGAGCAGGAACTGCGGAGGTAGCAAAGATTTCCTGCGAACATTACAGTATGGGGGTGAAAACGTTGAACGGGAAACAGCACGGCACCGTCCACCGGACCATCGAGATGCTGGCCACGGCTCTCAGCCAGCTCGATATCGTGATGGAACCGGCACGGATCGAGAAAATTGCGGTGATGGTCCATCGGGGAATGAGTCAGCAACAGCGGAGCTTCCATAATCCGGAGCACATCTTTGATCTTGCCGACCCCGAGGACCCTCACACCACGTTGGCGGCGCTCTTCCATGATCTGGTCTACCACCAGGTGGACCAGGGGTTTCATCCGGAGATCGAGGCAATCCTGCAGCCATACCTCATGGTGGAGCCCGGCGGAGTGGTTTCAATCGCACAGCAGATTCCTGCCGATGCCCGGGGATTTCACGGGTGCGCGGCGGTATTCGGATTTCAACCGGGACAGCAGCTCTCGCCCTTTGGCGGTCTCAACGAGTTTCTCAGCGCCCTGGTTATGGCGCTGCTCTTTGAGGGTATCATCGCCGATGTGGACATGCTGGTGACTGTTGCCTGTATCGAGGCGACAATTCCCTTCCGCGGTGAAGACGCCGAGGGCCGTTCACCGGCGCAGCAGCTGTACCAGCGACTGATACGGACATCTCGGCAGTTCTCCCTGAACGTGGACGAAAACGACGTGACATGGGCGGTTACCCGGGCGATCACCTTTGCAAATCGGGACGTGAGAAACTTTTCCGAGGAAGAAGTGGGCCGGTTTCTGGAGAACACCTGGAAGCTGCTGCCGGAGACGAATCCGGAACTGCGGGTTGCCGGAGTCTACTCCATCCGCAGCTACCGCCTGGCGGTACAGAAAATGCGCCTGTTTCTGAAGAATTTGCCTCCCAGTCGCGTATTTCAGACCTTTCAGGGGGTTCCCCCGGAAAAGGAGTACATCGCCCTGGTACAGCGGACGGACCGCAACCTCATCGCTGCGTGTCAGTATCTTGGAGTCAAATTTCTCACCGCGGTGATTCTTGAGGCTCTGGCCGATTTGAGCGGCGGTGATGCTCCTATCGCTCTGTTCATGGGTGAGATCGCCCCGGCGGGAACGCAGCAGGAAGCGTTACAGCAGATCTGTGACTTTCTGCCGGAAGACGGCAGTGCCCCTGACACCCCCCCGGACGAGGGGGTTGTCCACGGCCTGCTTGAGAACGGGCGCAGCGGCGCCGCCGGATTTGACCTGCAGAACGCTCCCTTATCGCTGTATGTCTATCGAAATGTCGGCGCGGAACAGCTACCGGAGGTGCTGGAGCTGGCTGACGCCTTGACCCGGGAGAAGCCGGAACTCAGCCCCAGGGAGTTTCTCTCTCAGTTACCTGAAAGCGTGGCCGCACCGATAGCCCGGGCAGCGGCACAGATGGTGGTAACCCGACGGGACGCCCTGGAAGCCCTGGCATCCGAACTGGAGGCAACGCGTGGGTGATCAGTCGATCTGGGTTACCGGCATAGGGGTCTATTCGGCGGTGGGAAACAATCGCCGGCAGTTCTGGGAGAACCTGTGCAGCGGTGTTTCCGGCGGGGGCCTGATCACCGCTTTTGACGCCAGTGAACACCTCTGCCGTGTTGCCGCCGAGGTGAAGGACTTCTCGCCGCAGGAATATCTCTCCAACAAGCGGATCCGGCGGATGGCGCGATTCTCCCAGCTGGCTTCCTGCGCCGCTCTGCAGGCTGTCGAGGATGCCGGCCTCAACCTGGAAGAGGAGGATCGCAGCCGGATTGGCTGCGTTGTCGGGACCGCCGCCGGTGACTACGAAAACCTGGAGAGTCAGTACCGCACCCTCATCGAAAAGGGGCCAGGAAACGGCAACCCCCTGGCGGTGCCCAAGATCATTCCCAATATGTCCTCGGCGAATGTCGGAATCGACCTGGGGGTCCACGGACCCAACCTGGGGATGGTTACGGCGTGTTCCTCCGGGGCACACGCGATAGCCGTCGCCGCGTCAGTTCTCCAGGCCGGTGGTGCTGACGTGATGGTTGCCGGTGGTGCCGAATCGACCATCACCCCCCTGGTGGTGGACGCGTACGCGTGCATGGGGGTTCTCACCTCCCGTAACGACGACCCCGCTGGGGCCAGCCGTCCTTTCGACGCGGACCGGGACGGCTTTCTCATCGGTGAGGGAGCGGCTATCCTCGTTCTGGAGACGGAGGCGCATGCCCGCGCCCGGGGCGCCCACCCCCTGGCATACTACGGCGGCGCCGGAATGACCGCCGACGCCCACAGCATTGCTATTCCCGAGCCGGAGGGCACCTGGGCCGCAGCGGCGGTCACCCAGGCCCTGGCTCAAGCGCGGCTGAACACCGATGAGGTGGGCTACATCAACGCCCACGGGACTTCCACCCGGGCCAACGACGTGATCGAAACGAAAGCGATGAAAGCGGCTCTGGGCGACGCTGCGTGGAAAACCCCCATGAGCTCGACAAAGTCGATGACCGGCCACACCCTGGGCGCTGCGGGGGGACTGGAAGCGGCGGTGGCCGTCCTGGCGGTAAACACCGGCGTCATCCCACCAACGATCAACTACCACACCCCTGACCCGGAGTGTGACCTGGACGTAGTACCAAACTCCGCCAGGGAGTTTCCCTCACGTCCCGGGGGCAAGCGGGTGGCGTTTTCCAACTCCTTCGGGTTCGGCGGGCAGAACTGCGTGGTAGTCTTTACCAGCGAGCCGGGACAGCGGTAGCGCCGTTCTCATCCCGGGCGTCCGGGTTGGCTCCTGCCTGAATCAACGCGGCGGCGACCCCCTCGCCAGGGTTGTATCGTGTTGCCAGGAAGAGGGCGGTCCAACCACTATCCTCTCCGGGGGCTCCCGCAAAGAGACCATCCACCTGAACCGGTCGTCCAGTGAACCGGGCCA
>SKHA01000032.1 GCA_007117185.1 Spirochaeta sp.
CCGTCGGTGTGGCCGAGGCTCAGGAAATATGGAGCGATGTCCGGGTTCTGGTCACGAATGCGCCGCGCCATGGGAATGAACTCCTCAAAGGTGCGCGGCGGGGTGGGAATAAGGTCGGTTCGGTAGAAGAACAGACGGACGTCCGTGTTGTGCCACAGACCGCCAAGCTCTCCGTTCACCGACTTCAGGGCGTCGGTTGTCCAGCCGAAAAAGTCATCCTGGTCTTCCGCGCTGAGGTGCGGCTCCAGGTCAGCAAACTGGCCACGATTCTGCAGCGCAGGGTAAAAGGGGTTGTTGATCCACACCACTTCCACGGTGCCCTCTTCGATCTGCGTAGCGACGTCAACGTCATAGTTGCTGGCGGAGGAGATTACCTCCTGAACCCGCACGTTGGGGTTTGCCGCCTCGAAGGAATCGATGACGCTCTGGAATGCCACCTGGCGCTCGATGCGCACGTCACCGGTGGATGCCCAGCGCGGCACCAGAAAGCGGACCAGCACCTGACCCTCTTCTACCACAATCGCTTCCTCGCGCCCTCCACCGGCGAACAACAGCGCCGGTACGGCAAGAGCCAGCAGCAGGAATGAAAGAAACCTCGTAATCTTCATCGCAATACCTCCCTTGGGTATGATTGGAATATGACTTAGTTAAACATAGGTTTTATTAGCTGTCAAACATATTTTTTCAATCGTGAGCGAACCCAAGATTTCTCTGCAGCTGCGCTACCGGAACGTCCTGGACGGCGCAACCCTGCCGGTGCGCCAGGACGGCAGCCTCCCCGGCGGCTTCGCCGAGGCCCATCCAGCTGCTCTCCAGCCGGATGGAGCAGAACGCCACATGGCTCGCGCTGACACAACCCGGGACGATCAGGTTGGCGCAGTCCTCTCTGCGGGGCACCAGCGCCCGGTAGGGAACGGCGTACGCTTCGGTGAGCTCCTTCCAGATGCGCCCCTCGTTGCGAAAGTGGTGGTCGTCCAGAGCCAGCCGCTGTACGTGGTGGGAGTCGATCCAATGGGAGTTCCAGTAGATGCAGTCTTCTTTGGTACGATCGTCAAGAAGGTCGTGCTGGGTCATCACGTATGCTCCCGCCATGCGCCGGGCCTCGCGGATGTACGGCTGGTACGGCCAGTGGTGGTTGTCGGTATACTCGTCCGCCGGGAGCCCCCAGCGCTGCATCTCCTGGCGTACCGCCGGAGGTACATCGGGGCTGCTGCTGAGGAAGTGCAGGAGTCCGGCGTTGTGATTGTAATGGTCCGCGATGACCCGTGCCCTGGTTTCGCGATCACCGTCGGGATAGTCGAACTGGCCGCCAAGGTGGCCCAGGGAGAGGATGGACCCCTGCAGGTTATTCAGCTCCCACTTGACCCCCGGCTGAACCCGGGTAAAGCCATCCGGCCCCGGGCTGTACTGCCCCGAGGGGTGGTTCAGGAACGCCAGGATCATCGTCAGCGGTGTGTCCTGGTTGGCCCGCAGGAAGCGCGCCAGCAGCTCGTATCGCTCTTCAGAATAGTCCGGCGGTACTGGAAAGGGCACCCTGTCCGCCGCGGAGGTCACCGTGACCCGGAAATGGTAGTTCATCACCTTGCCGTCGCCGTGTCCGCGCTGCAGATGCGTACCCTCCGACGGCGCGACCCCGTCGATCAGCCCGGCCTCGCGATGGCGCAGGTCTATCTCCCACAGCAGGTCGATCCGTTCAGCGTGGCCCCTGGTGTTGGCAACCTCCTCCAGCGAGTCGATGAAGCGAATCCCCGCCAGGCTCTCGTGGTAGACGTCAACGCTCTCCCGGCCTACCGCGTAGGGAACCCCCGCCATCGCCATGAGATCCCCTTCGTAGGAACAGTCGATCCACAGGGGAGCGCTCACCACCCGGGGCAAGGGGTCTGCAGAGAAGCGGCAGGATCGGATACCGCCGGATTCCACGGTGACCGCCTCCAGGGGGGAGTTGGCGTGCACCGTGACCCCCGCTTCGTCCAGAAGGGTCTGGAACGCCTGCAGCGCCCGGTGCGGCTCGAAGCGGTGCAACGGCGCATCGATCCCGTACATTGACCCCAGGAGGTTCAGGAACTTCAGCATCCACCCTCGAAAACTGATGGGGAGCATATGTTCGCACTCGGTGGTACATATGCCGCTGGTCAGGTGGCCCCCGACGTGGCGGTCCGGTGAGATCAGGAGGACCGACATTCCCCGGTCGGCGGCGGTGCACGCCGCGGCGATACCACCGGGGGTAGCGCCGTAGACAACAAGATCTGCCGTTGTTTCTGTGTTCATTGGGACTCCCTGGAAACCGTCACCACGACGGTCAGTTTTTTTTCATCGGGCCACGGAATGAGTTGTTCCGGGACAGCCCGGCCGTTGACGGTCGTCGAGGGTGGCACGGTGTCGTCCTGCACCACCCGCACATGGATCACTGTTCCCCGACGATGAACTGTCAGCGACGCCTGGGGCCACCCGGCTGGGAGTCGCGGATTGACCCGCATCCCCGCCGGCTCAAAGGACAGGCCGAAGTACTGTAGAAATACCGTCAGGACGATCCACGTGCACGTTCCGGTGCCCAGGGTTCCGGTACTGGTACCGCATTGGGGGTGGCCGGGGTTATAGAAATAACTGTTTGGCTGGTAGAGAGGTAGCTGTTGAGGAACAGCGGGAGCAGCCAGCAGGTGATCCCGGTGGCCGGGAATGGTTCTCATGAGTATGTCCAGGCTCGCAGCAGCGTCTCCCGCCAGCGCCAGCGCCCAGGCGGCAAAGGCGGAACCGTGGCAGTACACCGAACCGTTCTCGGTTGTGCCGGCAGTTTTCACGCTCACCCGCCCCACCTGAGGGTCCCACTGGCGATACGACGGGTCCAGAAGACGGGGACCCCAGGGGGTGGACAGCGACGCAATCGCTGCGACGCATCTGAAGATGCGCTGCTGGTCGGCTCCAGCGGCGTACTCCGCCATGATTCCCCAGCTCTGGGGGTTGAGAAACGTTCTGCCGTCGTCGCTGTCCCCAAATCGGCGGCCCTGGTCGTCCAGACCGGCGGCGAAGCGCTGCCCGTCCCACAGCGCCGCCACCAGAGCGTGGTGCAGCTCCCTCGCCCACCGGGCCAGCGTGATCTCCATCGCAGCGTCGCCGCAAAGGTTCGCAGCGTCCTTCAACTCACCAAGCGCGACGATCAGCGCCTCCGTCGCCCAACCGCTCTCACCCTTTCCGGCTCGGCCGGGGCCGTTCATCGGGTCCGTCCAGTCGCCGTCGTGAAAGAGAACCAGTCCGTGGGCGCCGCGATCGTCCCAGCTGAACTGCGCGGCCCGGCGCAGGTGCTCCACCAGCGTTGCACGTGACCCGTCTGCGAAGGGGATCTCGTGGTTCCAGCAGTCCCAGAAGCCGGTGACCCGCATGTACAGCACCCAGCAGAGGATCAGCCAGATCCCTCCGTCGGTGTGGCGGGAGTTCACCAGAGGGTGGTTGGGGTTTTCACCAAAGCGGGTGTTCCACACTTTGAGGTACCCCGTTGGCTCCTGCGCAGCGGTTACCTCATACAGGAAGGGCAGCGCTTCGTCGGGGTTCCACAGCGCGTACCCCAGCGCATCCTGCAGCTCGTTCCGCCAGGGGGTGGATACTCCATTGCGCCAGAGCCTGGCGGACCACATGATCTCCTTTCGCAGCGCGACGTTGATCATTTCGTTCAGTCGCGGTTCCGGTGTCTCCACGGTGAGGGAGCCGCCCTTCTCATGGAGATACTGCTCTGCCGCCCCGACCGCGTCGAGCCAGCACTGTTCACCAGGAGCGGATCCGCGGGCCTCCCGGGTGATCTCCAGGTACAGGACGTGTTCCTCCCCCGGAGGAAGCTCCAGGTCCCAGCGGACCGCTGCGGCGGGCGGATCAACGCTGTTCCAGCGCACATCCTGCTCTTCACCGCGAAGAAACCCGGACAACTGCGACAGGGATGCGCACACACCCTGCGGCGCCGGAGAGACGGCGACCAGCGTCGCTTGAGAATCCCGGGCGATCACCTGATAGTCGTCCCAGGCGCCGTGGAAAGGAGTTGAGCGCGAAACGAATCGCCGGGCTTCGTCGTCCCAGCGGGTGTCGCATCCCATGGGGGTACCCGCTGGAAGCACTACCGCCAGGCAGATGGAGATGCGCCGGGACCTCGCCCCGGCATTGACGCCCTCGGGATTGGCAACAACGACCCGCCATAGCTCCGCCGGGTGGTCTCCCCCGGCGGTCACGCTCCAGGTGGTTGTGATCCCTTCATGACTGCCCGTGTGGGTAGTGATCACCGGCCCGGGGTTCCACTGTGCGTCGCAAGTGTTCACAGGGTTCCACCACTGGTCGGTATCCCTGTCGATCAGGGTTACCCGGCGGTCTCCTTGGTGAACACGGGCGATGCGATGCCCCCGGTACCACGCCGGTCCGGCCATAGCGGGATCGACCCGGAGGTACCAGTGGTCGGTGAAGTGGTAATTGTAGCCGACGGTGCGCTTCCGGGGTTGCCCCTGGATCGTCTCGTACATCGAATCAGTAAAACATATGTTTTCTCCCGTGTCATCACTATGGCACGGCAAAACAGCTCATGCTCTGGTTCAACATCATCGCCTTTACGCTGCTGTTTGCCTCCCTGGGGGTAACCAGCATCGTCTGGAGCCGGGCGCGGCCGCGATGGCTCCGGCCGTATCTGATCTATCTCGCCACCTACGGATTTTTCAGCCGGGTTTACCTCCCGCAGATGCCGCCGTTTGTGAGCGCGTTGCTGCTCCTGGTCACCTTCGTGGTTGCCCTGGTCCTGCTGATGGTGGTTCCCTGGTTTATCCGGACGCTGGTACCGCCGGAACGGACGGCGCGGCAGCGTGTGGTGGCGATGGTGATTGCCGCGGCGTTCCTGGTGATGATGGCGCTGTCGATAGCGAAACCGGAGTGGAAGCTGGACACGCCGGGGGCGTTTCTTCTGAACGGCTACCTGGGGGTGGTGACCCTCCGTGGCCTCCTGCACCTTCGGGGGTCCGGGTCGGCAGGGTCCAGCTTGGCAGAGTCCCGCCCCGGGGGGCCGGTGATTCCCTTCCTGTATCTGAGCGGGGTCTTCTATCTCATCGTTGCAATCCAGTCGGTAGTCCTTCCCCTGGCCGCCCCGCCGCTGCTGGCGGGTCAGATCGAAGTTCTCACCGCCGGGCTGATCTGTCTGCTCTGGGGCGGACTGACCATGAGCTCGGCGATCTTTACCGGTATCCCCGACCCGCCGCCGGTGGCGATCACTCCCGCCGAGGCATTCTTCACCCGCTTCTCCATAACCCCCCGGGAAGGAGAGATCGTCACCCTCCTTCTGGAGGGTAGGAACAACAAAGAGATCGCCACCACTCTGTGTATCTCGCCCCGGACAATCGAAGCGCACGTGTACAACATCTACCGGAAGTGCGCAGTTCGGAACCGGATCGAGCTGGCCCGAAAGGTTGCGTCCTTCTAAGTACGTTCCCCTACTTTCCTCGCAGCCGGAAAAATAGGGGAAAATACGAATATCCTGATCCGGCCGATTCCCTTTACTGTCGCGGCGAAAGGAAGGGATATGAAAACGATGGTTGCGGCGATTCTGGCAGTTCTGCTTCTGGTTCCCGTTGTACTGTTTCTCTGGGGGCCCCGGCGGGAGAACGCCCGGGCAGCCGAAGACGCAGCGAGACTGCGTTCCCGGCAAATCGATCTGTCCGGCCGGACCTACCGGGAGGCACAGATTTCCGCTCTCCCCGCGCCGGTGCAGCGATACTTCCGGAACGTCCTGAAGGATGGTCAGCCCTACGTCAGCGCGGTCACCCTGACCCACGACGGTCAGTTCAA
>SKHA01000224.1 GCA_007117185.1 Spirochaeta sp.
ACCGCCGGCGGCCCGGCGGCGATTCTGGAAGCCAGCGATCAGCTGGAGGCGTACGACGGCATTGACTGTCCGGGTGACCGGGGCATCTACACACAACCTCCGGTACCCTGCCAGGGGGTGGCAGCGGACGTCTTTCCTGAAATTGCCAGAGCGGTACGGGCCGGGGTGCTCGCGCGGGCCCCGGGGCCGCCGGCGATCCCCGTTGTCATCGGAGGAGAGCACTCCGTCACGGGAGCCGCCTGGGAGGGGGTGATTCAAGCCCGCGGGGCGGGAGCACCGCTGCCGGGGCTGATCCAGATCGACGCTCACGCGGACCTGCGTGACCGCTACCAGGGCAGCGAGTTCAGCCATGCGTCGGTAGTACGTCGAATCCACACCATCTGGCACCCCCGGGTTTACCAGATCGGTGTGCGGGCGCTGTGCACCGAGGAGGTGGCGTATCGCAGTGCTCACGCAGCAACCCCTAACCAGGCGATCCAGTGGCACGACGCGGCGCAGCTCGTCCCTCCCGGCAGCCCCCCGGTGGAAATCCCTGCAGATTTTCCCGATGAGGTCTACCTTACGGTGGATGTGGACGGGTTGGACCCGTCAATCTGCCCGGCCACCGGAACCCCCGTCCCGGGTGGCCTGGGGTGGTATCAGACGCTGAGCATTATCGAGGGGATCGCCAGGTCCCGACGAATCATCGCCTTTGACGTGGTAGAGCTGGCCCCCATCCCGGGGCTTCACGCGCCGCAGTACGCCGTTGCCGAGCTGACCTACCGGATCATGGGCATGATCGCCCGGAATCAGAACTCCACGTAAACTACGTCGTTGATCTCAGGGAAGATCGTCGGGGCGATGGTATTGACCACCCGCAGAACCACGTTCTCACCGGAGGTGGCAATGATCTCCCCCTCACCAATGGGGACGCGGTCGCCGTTCGGCAGAACACGGCTGAAGTACAGTCGTCGTACCGAGGCGGCGGCAAAGTCCAGCGCCCTGCGGACGGTGACGATACCGTCCCGCCGCACGTCCACCACCGTGCCCATGGGGCGCGGAAAGCGAACATCCTGACGTTCATCCCGGGCGGACTGGGCAACGCTGTCGATCTCGCGAATCAGCGAATCCAGCAAAGCCATGCTGTCCGTTACTGAGCTGCCCCGGGCGAGCATGCGCACCTGCTCGTCGGCGATCCGTTCGGAGCTGATCATCATCTCCAGGAGAATCTGTTCCTCCGCTGTCGCTGCGGCGCGCTCCGCTTCCACCTGTATGAGGCTCTCCACAAGGGCCCGGGTGAGGACGGAGAGGTCCGGGAAAAACTCGCTTGAACGTTGCGCGTCGAAGGGGGACAAAAGCTGTTCAAACGCCTCGTACAGCGCCGTTCGAGTCCCGGTGGTGACTCCGCGCCGGACCTCCGGCAACCCCTGGCGATACTGCAGGGTGAGCCGCTCCACCCGCTGCTGATAGCCCTGCAGATCGGCGATCGTTCCCTCACGCTCCGCCAGGGCGGCGCGCTCAGTATCCAGTAGCCGGACAAGTTCCTGTCGTTCCACCTCGTTCGCTTCGGCCTGATCCCTGAGTGTTTCAATGCGTGCGGCAATGGATGTCGCTGTCTCCCGCCGGGCGCCGGCGTCTGTACCAGCGGCCGTCACCGCGGAAGTCCCACCCCCGGTTTCGCCCAGAGCCTCCTGAAGCAGCGCCAGCTGTGAGACCGCCGTTGCGGTCAGCTCTTCCAGCTCCTGCCGCTGCCCCTCCACAACGCCGACAGCCTCTACCAGGCGGACGGTGAGCCGTTGAATCGCCGGCGGCAGTTGTTCTTCCTGCAGGGCCAGCGCCTCTGAGATCTCCCGCAGCATCAACTCTGGATCGTTGGATCCGCGCAGTTCCACATCATCCAGGACAGCACCGATCTGCTCTACAGAACGTTCCTCCGCCCGGGTGGTAATCAGACCCATCCCGGTGGTGAGTCCGGGAATCTGGGAGAAGACCGCTTCGAAGCGACTCACCGCTTCGTCCTGACGTCCCTGGGCTACCAGCTGCTGGGCAGCACTCAGATCCTGCCGGAACTGTCCCCAACCGGGAAGCAGGTCTTCCTCGTTCATCCCCGAGTCCTCGTTCTCCTGGGGTTCGGGAAATCCATCCTGGACGATCACCAGTAACTCCCGTAACCTGCCGGCCATCGCGATCTGCAGGAGCCGTTCCTGCTGCAGCCCGGGAACTGCCTCAATCGCCGGATTGTCCCGCAGAAAGCTCTCCAGACCGGCAAGCTCCGCGTCGGCGGCTGCGAAGTTGTCCAGACCCACTGCGTCGGTGAAGCCGCGGTACCTGGCCTGAACCTGACGCTGAAAGAGGTCCACCAACTGCTGCTGCTCCCGCAGCACCTGAAGCGGGTCCTCAACGGCGGGAGCGTCGCCAGCCGCCCGCTGCTGCGTCGCCACCTGGGCCCGCAGCTGGTCCCGCAACTCGATCTCCCGGGAGAGCTCCTGCCCGAGGTCCTCCCGGCGCCGCATCAAGTCGTCACGCTCGGCCTCCGGCCCGCTGCGCATTTCTTCGGAGAGGCGGGCAATCTGCTCGTCCAGGTCCGCGATCCGCTGGTCCAGCGACGCGAGTTCCTCTTCGATCTCGCTGATTCTGGTATCCCGGTTTTCCAGGGATGCCCGTGCTTCCGCAAGCAGCGCCGCGATGATATCCGCCCCCTGGGTACCAAGGGTGGCTGACTGCAGGACGTACGACTCCTGAATACCCACGAAGAGTTGCCAGAGGATGGCCATCACCGCCAGAGAGAGGACAACCGACCCGGCGTTGACCAGCAGCGGCAGGGCCACACCGCGGCGTCGCGGAGCAAACCGGTATTCCTGCTCGCGCATGGATGCCCGCTGCTTCGCTATCGTCTCCTCGATCTCCAGCATGATAGACTGTTCGTCTTCGATATCGTGACGTGTTTGTTGCAATTCATCCACCATTGCCGTTATAGAATAGCTGGCGGGATGGAAAAAAACAAACGGCCCGGAGGCAATTATGAGTGTGCGCCTGAAAATAATCCTGATTGTTCTGCCTCTGCTGCTGGTTTCGATGGTCCTGCTGGGGACCAGTTCAGCCCTCTCGGCCCGTTCGGGGATCACCGCTCTGGCAATTGAGTTCCTGGGGTTCAAAGCGGAGGAGCTGGAGACGTACTCCAACAACCAGTGGAATCTGCTGGTGAACAACAACCTTCAGGACCGGGAAGACCTTCAGCGGGTCACCAGACAGAGCATCGGGTCACACGCTATCGAGATGATCCGCAGTATCACCGAGCTTACCTTCGCCGTCGAGGGCGGGGAGTACATCGCCTTCGCCAGCCGCCCGCTGGACGCCGGCGACCTGACAGGGCCGGAGTGGGAGGCCCTGCAGCAGCTGTACCGGAATCGCTACCGCGGTTGGACGGAGCTCTCCGTCAGAGGCACCCCCAGGGTTGGCTATTCCTTCTTCTTCGAACCGTTCGACTGGCTGCTGGTTGTGACCGAATCAACCGAGACGTTCTATCAGACGATCAACGAGATCGTGAGAAGAACAGTGGTAATCACCGCGTTGGTCCTGCTGATTTCCACGGTGTTGCTCATTCTGGCGGCAGGGTTCATCACCCGGCCGCTGGGGCGGGTTGTTGAGGCGATGGACCGAACGATCAGCAACGGCGATCTGGAGTCCAGGGTGGAGGTGGAGTTTCACGACGAGATCGGGCGTCTGGCTCACACCTTCAATATCATGATGGAGCAGCTTGAGGGGTCGTACCGACAGGTTAAAGAGTACGCCCTGAACGCGGTTCTGGCCCGCAAGGACGAACAGAAGGTCCGGCACATCTTCCAGAAGTATGTCCCCAAGGACGTGATCGATTCGTTCTTCGCCAACCCCGAATCGATGCTGGTGGGAGACACCAGGGAGGTGGCGATTCTCTTCACGGACATCCGCAAATTCACAACCATTTCCGAAGCGTACGCTCCGGACCGGCTGGTAGCGGCGCTGAACCGCTACTTCACCATACTGGTGGATATTATCCTTGATCACAACGGCATCGTGGACAAGTACATCGGCGACGCAGTGATGGCGTTCTTCGGCGCTCCGGTACAGCATGAGAACGATGCGCTGGACGCGGTGGAATCGGCAACATTGATCGTGGACGCCCTGGAACAGTTCAACCGCGAGCAGACGGAGAATAACCTCCCCGCGTTCATGACCGGTCTGGGGATCAATCTGGGAGAGGTTACCGTCGGTAATATCGGCAGCGAGCGCAAGATGGACTATACCGTCATTGGTGATACGGTGAATCTGGCCTCCCGCCTGGAGGGTCTGACGAAGTTTTACGGACAGCCGCTGATAATTTCGGAAGCTGTGGTTCGCAAGGTGGAACCCCGCTTCGTCTGTCGCCAGATTGACGCGGTGGTGGTAAAAGGCAAAACGGTCCCGGAGAAGATCTTCACCACCCGGCGACAGCTTTCTCCGGCAGAGGTTGAGGGCTGGAAGCTCCACCAGGACGGTTTGGACCTCTACTTCTCGCAGGATTTTGTCGCCGCGGAATCGATGTTCTCCAGAGTTCTGGCGGTGCTGCCGGATGATCCGGTTGCATCGATGTTCCGGGATCGCTCAGTTGCTCTGCAAAAGAACCCTCCTGCCAAGGACTGGTCAGGGGCGTTTACCATGGAGACCAAATAGACCTACCCGCAGGCGTCCTTACTGAGGATGCCATGAGTCAACAGGTCGATGGACTGGTGAACCATCGATGAGAGATCCGGCCCACCAAACCCTGCCTGAAACGCGATCGTGTTGGACTCCATCATGGCCAGAAAAGCCCCTGCTACGCTGTGAGCGTCGATATCCCGGGCGATTCCGTTTTCCTGGGCCTTGACCACAACCTGCACCAGGGGCTGCATGATCAACCCGTAGCTGGCCCGGGAAACCAGCTCACGCGACTTCTCCGACAATTCGTCCATGTCGGCGTGCATCATATTCAGGAGAAACATGGGCGGTTGCTTCAAAAACCACGCGGCCCCCTCGTGGAGTTGCCGCTCCAGATCCGGAGAGGCGGCTTTCAACACTCGGGAAAGCTCAATCCCCACCCGGGTGTACATCCTGATCTGGACCTCCACAAAGAGTTCTTCCTTGCCTCCCGGAAAGTGGTGATACATCGAGGGCTTTCGAATTCCCACCGCCTTTGCCAGATCAGAGAGGGAGACCGCCCGTAGACCGTGCCTCCGAAAAAGCTCTTCCGCCTGGTCCATAATTACCTCACGACGGTTCGGGCTGCTTTGTGCTTCTGTATCCCCCATGGCAAAAGAATATCACATAGTTGGAGTCAGGAAAATAGACCCGTTGGTAACCTTCTTCGCACGTTGACACGCATCAGCGCAGCTGTTCTATACTTTAGACAATGCTTCAGGAACTGCGACCCTCGGAGATCCGCTACGAAAGCGGCGGCGCCACAGAAGAGGTGTTCAACAGCCTAACCCACGCCATCGGCGCCGGACTCAGTATCGCCGGGCTGATTGCGTTGCTGATGCTTACCGCAGAAAACCCCTCACCCCTGCGGTACGCCGCGTTTTCGGTGTACGGGGCAACACAGATCCTGCTGTACCTCTCGTCGTCGCTGATGCACAGCTTCGCCGCGCTCCCCCACATCCGCTATTACCTGCGCGTGGTGGATCAGTGCTTCATATACCTTCTCATCGCCGGAACGTACACACCGGTAACGCTCCTGGCACTGGGCGGCGCCTGGGGGTGGTGGGTCTTCGGTATCGTCTGGTCATTCGCCCTGCTGGGTATCGTCTTGAAAGCGTTTGTCTATCGTGACCACCACATCGTCTCGGATCTTTTGTACATCCCTATGGGCTGGACCATCATCATCGCCATCAGACCCCTTATCGCTGCGGTTCCGGGGGAGTTCATGCTGTGGATGCTCAGCGGGGGCCTATGCTACACCGGCGGGGTTGTCTTCTACATCTGGCGCCGGCTGCCTTTCAGCCATACCATCTGGCACCTCTTCGTAATCGGAGGAAGTGTATCGTTTTTTATGGGCTTCTCCCTCCACCTCGTTTAAAGCCCGACAAGAATAATAAAGTTTATGTATTACTTGCGTTTATCTCTAATCTTCTCTATACTGTTCCCAGAATTGGAGGAGCTTTGATGCGCAGTATCTATCCGGAAGTGTTTGAGGCCTGGATCGGCGGCTATCTGGGACCCTCTTACCATCTTCTCCTGTCCGACGCTGGAATCACCTACAAGGTTTACGAATACGCCTACGAACTACACAGCACTGAAGTCATCGTTCCTTCCAGCACCGCCTGGAGCAGGTTCTTTTCAACATTGGACCAGGTTGAGGTCTGGAGCTGGCAGAAAGTCTACAAGGCCGAGGCAAGCTGCGACCCTACTACCTGGTATCTGTCCATTGCGATAAACGGTCGCAAGCAGGTCTGTCGCGGCATCAATATGTTCGCACCGGGCTTCGTCGAATACCTCAGGTCCGTTCGGGGCCTCCTGGACGGCCGCCCCTTCGCCTGATTCACCGCGGTTCCACGTGGGTGATCACACTGGTGTCCTCGCCAAAATGCCCCCTGATAGCCCGTTCTACCTGTGACGCGATTCCATGAGCCGCTTCAACCGTTGTTGACCCGTCCACGCGAAAATGCAGTTCCACAGCGATAGTCTGCCCCAACCGACGGGTACGCAAGCCATGGGGATCGTGGACGCCGGCTACGGCGGTGGCTATCCGAAGGATATCCTCACAATCCTCTGCGGGAAGGGCCGCGTCGGTCATTTCATACAGCGTTCGCACCAAAATCTGTCCGGCCACCACCACGATCAGTGTCGCTACCAGTAACGCCGCCAGGGGGTCAAGGATTCTCCACCGTTCCCCGGCAAACGCAGCTCCAAGAATTCCAGCAGTTGCGGCGACAGACGAGATCGCATCCGTCCGGTGGTGCCAGGCGTTCGCCTTCAGGGCCAGGCTGCCAGTCCGAACACCCTCCCGATACGTGACGTGGAACAGCACCTCTTTGGTTGCAACCGACGCCAGGGCAACCGCCGCAGCCCACGGCTCCGGCGGCAGAAGAACACCCCCGCGGGTAACCAGAAGGATCTCCGCGGCAGCGTCCCGCCCCACTAACAGTCCGGCCCCCAGAAGGACCACCCCGACGATGAGGGCACTGATCGTCTCGTAACGCCCATGACCAAACGCATGTCCGTCATCGGCGGGCCGCCGGGACGCACGGACACCGATCAGGACAACTCCGTCGGTGATCAGATCAGAGAGGGAGTGGACACCGTCGGCGATGAGAGCGCGGCTGCCGGCAAGAGAGCCCAGAGCCATTTTTCCTACAGCCAGGACGATGTTGACCACAGCCCCGCTGGCGATTATTCGTGTTGCACTCATGAAGCGTTTCCGATGATCCCCCGTCGACCCAAGGCTGTCAATCCGGAATGGATACGGATTATAATCTTGCACATGCTGACATCGTCGCAACAGCAACGGGGACGACGGACCCTTCTCTGGTTCGGGCTGTTCAACTCTCTCAGTTTCACCCTCGTTACCGGGAACATGATCTCCCTGTACCTGCTTCGCCTCGGTGCAGGCACGACTCTTATCGGGCTGGTAGCATCCTTTGTGTATCTGTCTTTCTTCTTCCTCATTCCCGGGCGGGCTCTCGTTCCCCGTGTCGGGGTGATGAAGCTCTTCGCCTGGGCGTGGTTGCTCCGCTACATCGTCATTATGCCGATCCTGCTGGCCCCCCTCTTTCTGGCTGCTGAGAGGCCGGGAGCGGCGTTCGCGCTGGTGGCCGCGGGAGTACTGGGGTTTCAGACGATACGAGGATTTGGCATCGTTGCCAACACACCGATGTTCAACGGTTTCGCCACGCCGACAATTCGGGGACGCTTCATCAGTCAGTTTCAGATGATCGCCGCAGTGGTCTCCATCATCTCCGGAACTGTCGTGGCGTTCATGCTCGGCCCGGACTCATCGATCCTCCGTTACCTGTTTTTCCTGGCATCGGGAATCGCTTTCGGGCTCTTTGCAGCGGGGCTGCTGTTCTCATTACCGGAGCTGGAGGACCAGCGAGAAAGTGCCCGGGAACCCCTTCGGGCTGTAGTAAGCCGCACCGTAAAGGATCGCCAGTTCCGGTTTTTTCTGGGGACGTTCTTTCTGCTGGCCATTGCCTCGGGGATCGGTCGCAGTTTCATGATTCTCTTCGCCAAGCAGGCCTGGGATTTCTCCGACCGTAATGCGTTCCTGATGATTGTGATCGGAAACGCAGGTACCTTTACGGCCGGCTACCTGGGCAGCGTTCTGCTGGACAGACTGGGAGCCAAACCACTGATCCTCTTCTCGGTAATTATCTTCATAATTGGTCTGGTTGTGGCCGTTTTCGTTATGCCATTCCTCTCATCCCAGGTGATCCTGCTGATGGCGATCGCTTTTCTGCTGACATCTTTCGGATTCTCCGGTGGGGAGAACAGCTTTCAGGCCTATTTCTTCGGTCTTACCAAACCGGCGGATCGGCTGAACCTTGGGGTCCTCTATTTTGTCACTCTTGGGGCAGGAGGAACCCTGGGGGCCCTCGTGGCCGGCGTTCTTCTGGATGGTCTGTTCCTGGTGATGCCGGTACGAAGCGCGTTCCAGGTTTTCCTGGTGATGGTTCTGGCCCTGCTGGTGGTTACCCTCCTCTTCGCACGACGATTGCCGTCGTTGGGAGCCGAAACGTTTCGCGACACTCTGGGTGTCATTTTTTCGCTACGGGACCTGCGGGCGGTAACCTCGGTAAATCGCCTGGAACGCAGTGAAACCCTCCAGGAGGAACGCAGCGCCTTGCGCGGCCTCATGCAGACCCCGACAGCACGGGTGGCGGAAACAGGGATCGAACGGTTATCCTCCCCCAGCTACGTCATTCGCTCTGAAGCGCTGGATCTGCTGATGAACGTCCCCTACACCGATCAGATCCAGGAGGCCCTGATTGAGCATCTCCGGGAGGCGCCTCACACCACAGCTTCCCAGGCAGCACGGATTCTCGGGCTTCGCGGGAATTCCGGGGCGATCCGGCCGCTGCGACAATGCCTCGAATCTGACGACCACATTCTGGCGGGACGCGCGGCGATCGCCCTGTGCCGACTGGGTGACGAGGGTGCTCTTGAGCGGATCCGGGAAATGCTGAAAGCCGATGCCACTCCCACCCAGATCGTCCATGCCGCCGCCGCAATGCAGCTTTCAGGGGCCCCCGGGGACGCCCTTCCCTTGCTGCAGGTGTTGCTCACCCGGGAGCTCCCTGGATATGTGGCCGACGAAATGATTCTCGCCGTTGCGCACCTGCTGGGCTTCGGCACGTGGTTCTACCCGCGGTACACACGATTCTGTCGGGGTGAGGAACCCGCAGCGGTTCTTGATCCCGAGGTTATCCAACGGTTTGATGTTTCTAAACTGGACCTTCCGGGTGAGCTGTCATGGCCGGCTGGAACGGAAGATCCCCGGACACTCTTCCTGTTGAATGCTTACGCCCAATGGAAGAACCTTGACAATGGCTGATCAGCGCGCAGTTGAGGTTTCATCGCTTCTTCCCGGGATGACGGACAGTCACTTTCACAGTCGTGCGTTGGCGGCGCGGGGAGTTGATCCGGCCTCCCTGATCGCCCAACTGAGAGAGCACCATTTCGGATCAATTATCGACGTGGCGATACGTCCTGACGATCTTCTGGAACCGGGTATCGGTGCGGACGTTGCGGATGTCTACCAGACCTGTGGTCTCCACCCCTCCCACACCGCAGATCCGGACTGGCAAGAGATGCTGCAGCTGATGGAGTCATTTCTGTCGCAAAATTCTGCGCGACCAAGACCACTTGTTGCGGTTGGTGAGACCGGACTGGACTGGTTCCGTCAGTACGCTCCCCGGGAGCGCCAGCTGGAAATCTTTCGGGTGCACCTGAGACTTGCCCGTCAGGCGGATCTTCCGGTGATCGTTCATAACCGCGACGCCGATGAAGATTGCTGGCAGTGCCTCTTCCAAGCGGACCTTTCTCGAGGCGGTGTCATGCACTGCTTCAGCTCCAGTCCATCCTGGGTGCAAAAATTCGCCGCCCTTGGAATGTATATCAGCTTCGCGGGAAACGTTACCTTCAAAAATGCCGAAGCATTACGGGAAGCGGCGCGGTGCGTCCCTGCTGATCGGCTGCTCCTGGAGACAGATGCCCCGTTCCTGGCTCCTCACCCGCGGAGAGGACAAACGAATCACCCCGGGCTCATTGGCCACACCTATCAGGCGGTCGCCGACGCCCGGGGCATCCCGATTCAGGAACTGGTAGACCTGGCAGCGGAGAATCTGCGGACGCTGTTCAGAACCTCAGAATGACCCGGGAAGTTCAACGGTCACAGCGGTCCCACAGCCCTCACAACTCTCTACACGTAACGTGCCGCGATGAGCCTCCACAATTGTCCGGACCACCAGCAGCCCCAGGCCGGTGCCGCCGGCATGGGATCGCGAAAAGAACGGCTCAAAGATGCGCTGCTGCAGCTCCTCAGGAATACCCTCACCGGTGTCCCGAACTGTGTAGACAACTCCGTTACCGCGACGCTCGACGATGAGCGATACCGTTCCACCGCTGCGGCAGGCCTTGCGGCCGTTCTCCATGAGGTTCAACAGTACCCGGGTAATTCGCTGCTGATCCATCACCACTGAAGAATCATCGTCACAAACTACCGTCAATGCTACCTGAAACGCACGATGACGCTCCTCCAGATAGTGTATCGCCTGACGGGCCACCTCTGCAGGGTTGACCACGGAGAGATCCAGCCGTACTTCACCCCGGGTGTAGTCAAGCAGCTCCCCGGAAAGGTGTGAAAGCCGGTCCGCTTCGGTTCGGATCCGCCGGGCGAAATCGTGAACCTTTTTCGGCTCCGTGGCGACCTGATCCAGCATCGCGGCGTACCCCTTCATGACCGCTACTGGGTTACGAATGTCGTGGAGGATCATGTTGGACATCTTACCCAGGTTGGACAGGCGATCGTTCATCAACAGTTCCTGCTGAGCCTGCTCAAGCTGGGCGTACGCTCGCTGCAGCTCCTCGTTACGCAAATGCAGGTCCATAACAAAACTGTCGTTGCTGTTTCTGACAATCGCCGAGAGCGATTTCATGATGGAGATTGCAAGTTGGGGGTGAACCTTCACCAACCCGTGAAACTGGTCCCGCTCCAGGTACAGGAATGAAACATCCCCTGCGGCCACCGCTGTTGCGCTCCGTGGCAGCGCGTCTACCAGGGCCATCTCACCGAACACCTGGCCCGGGCCATGGGTTACCAGGTGGCTGGCTACCTCAGTGCCGTACCCCTTCCACAACGCAACTGTCCCTGACAGGAGGATGTAGAGTCGGTCCCCCTTCTCGCCCTCCCGGAAGATCACCTCTCCTTTGGGCAGAGCTGTCTCGATGCATGCAGCTACGACCGCGTCTATAGCGTTATCCGGAAGATTGTGAAAATAATCGGTATTGCGAAGAAATGCTCCGGCGTCGCCCATGTTCAATATTCCTCGGTCAGAAGAAAAGAAAAGCCTCCCGGAGGGGAGGCTGATTGCCAACAGCGACGGTCTTACCAGCCGTCGACCATATCGTCGGGATCGCGAATATCCTCTCCAAAGAGGTCAGTAACCGCCCGCATGTCGTCAAAGTAGACATAGAACGTACCGTACGCCTCCTCAATCGCCGCATCAATCACCAGACCCAGAACCTTCAGCCCCGTCTCAGTGTTGTAGTGGGGATTACGCTGACGGATTGTGGGAGGTATGGCGACGGTCATCTGCCGCCACCCGGTGTGGTTGAGTCGCCCCATGGGCAAAACGTTGATGTTACCAAAGAAGTCCTCAACCACCAGACTGAGGCGGTGGTTGAAGTTTCTTCCAACCACCCAAACCGAGATCGTCTTGACGATTCCCGGGATCGCGATCGGCCTGACCGGCCGCAGGGAGAGTGTTGCTGAACCGCGCCGGTAGAAATCGGTGCGCACACCAATAACGAAGTCGTCTACCGGTTCGATACCCGCAGCTTCTTCCGAAGGAATCGGCTCCTTGTCCGCCGGTCCACCAGCTACGCGGCGATGCATGATCAGCCCGCGATCTGCCGGAATGGACGAGATCCAGAAACCCGGATCCTCGAAGCGGTTTACCGAGACTTCCTGAAGATTCTGTTGTGCCGTGTCTACACCGAGTGCCCCGGGCTGCGCCGGAGTGTCCTGAGCGAATACCGGGAACGCCACCAGGGCCAGAAACACCGTAACAGCTACGATCTTTTTCATCATCACATCCCCTCACCTTCGGCCCAGAGCTCCTGAACAAAATCGGGATTCCGCAAGTCTTCCCCGTCAAAGGGTTCACGATACATGTCAGTTTCAACCTTTATCTCATCCAGGTATACGAAGAAACCGTTCACCCGCTCTTCAGGGCGGGTCCACAGAACGATCTTCCGCAACTCCAGACTGCGCAGATCCGACGTGAACTCACCGGAGCGAATCTCAGCAACGTACCGGGTGGTCTGGGGGATCCATGTGGGAATCGAGATCCGGAGGTTTCTCCAACCACGATGATTGATGTTTCCGAGGTTGAGCACGTGGGTCATCCCGCGGTAGTCCTGTACATGGATATCCATGTAGTAATCAAAGTTGGATCCCCATACCCACATATCGAAGTTACGCACACGACCCGGAATGGGTATGCCCCGGGGAACCATCTCACCGTCGTCGTCTTCCTCTACCGGGATAAACTCGACAAAGTTGTACCCCTGGCGGTTGAACGCCGCCTGTACACCCAGCACCCGTAACTCACGGCCCTCCGGCTCCCGACGATAGAGCGCCTGGGGGAAGGTTCGTACGTACGACATCCGGGGATAGTCTTCGGCGATAAAACGGCTTCCTACCACCATCCACGGGCTCTCCGCGGGGTTGTCAAAGTCTTCAATGACGAATGACTGGTAGTTGGTTGTGGCCTGCTGCTGCGCTGATGCGACGGCAGGCATCAGGAACACAACCACAAGGCCGAGACTGAGCAGGCGACCTGTTCTCATTGTCAGCTCCTTACAGAATCCATAACGCTCGGGAGGACAACCTCAAATTCGAGCGATGCAGTAGGGGCATTATAGGAACCGCCCCATTGCTTTGTCAAACCATAGTGACAAACTATCTTCAAATTTAGTATCGGACGAAGCGGGATACCATATAGACATATTCGCTTGCTTCGGGATCTTTATCAAGCGTTCGCACCGTTTCAGCGAGGTCGATGACCACCGCCCCGGCGATTCTGATTCCGGCCCGGCGCAAACGCGTACCGTGGGCGGCAAACAGGAGTTCAAGAACCAGCGGAGGCGGATCCGGCAGTGAGTTGGAAATGACCCGGGCCAGGGAGACGCCAAAGTCTCCAGAAAGAATCAGAATCCCGGCCAGACCATCATTGCGGTGGATCTCCCGACGTACCCCGGCCATTGACTGCTCAGCATCGCCGTCGGTGGACACGGTAAGAATGGTGATCGCCGGGTTCACCTCCCGCAGCCGGCCCGCCTCTCCCTGACGGCGTGCATCCTGGTCAGGTACCACCACAAGAATCGGCAGGTCCGTCTCTTCGGAGAGCCACTGCGCAGCGCTCTCCAGAGCTCCCTGGCGATCGTCGGGAAGACGCAGCGCCCGGGGACCACCATCACGTCCTGACGCGTCATCCCACAGGTGGGAAAACAGGAGCACGTCCCGGTCTTCCCGGGCAACCCGTCCCGCAGGAGCGAGCCGCGCGATCAGGGGAACCCGGCGCAGCTCCCCACGAACATCGTCGGCGAGGGTGCTCTCAGCAAGGTCCGGGGGCACATGCAGATAAACCGGGGCACACGCCGCCAGCAGAAGCACCGACGCCAGAAGGCCCAGCGCCATGAACCCCCTGTCAGGCATCTCTCCCCTTGCTTCGGAGAATGTACCACAGAAGAACCGCGGCACCGGAAACGAGTATCAACGCAACCATTCCCACCGCCGCCAACGGTCGGAACCACTCGAGCCACATTGATCCCAGCGCCGCCGGAACTACCAGAAACGGAAGCCCCCAGATCACCTTTCCCGGCCGTGCCATCAGAGCCGGTACAACCATAACCACGGCCAGCGTCCGCAGCAGGGGGTGAAGCAGCGCGGTTACGCCGGTCCAGCCACCACTGTAGCGCACCGCGTCCAACCCACCGGACAACAGATACGCCGTAGCCAAAAAGAGGAGAAGATGAAGCATTCGCTCAAGCGGCTCTTCAGCCACGTGCCGCTGGTACCACCAGGCGGCGACCGGGACCGCAACCAGGAACACAAGATGATGGGTGACCAGATGGTACAGGAACAAGCCTCCGGGGTTGTAGCGGTACGGTACCACCCAGGCAAGAACGAGGTGCAGGGTGTACAGCGCCAGGGTCGCCACCAGGGACCTCACAATGGAAAACCGGATCAGCCGATACCGACGATCCGCTGCAGACCCCGCTGGGTCACCGTGTTCAAGAAACTGCATCAGCAACGTTCCGGTAACTCCGGCTGCAAGCGGCGCGGAGAGGATAGGAAAAAAGAGCATAGCAGTGGTACGGTACATCACTCTTGCGCAGAATACAAGCAATCACTACCTTTCCCGGAGGTTCGCCATCGTACCGGGAAGTCGTTCCGGATGCATTGTGAATGGCTGTACCCTGCTGCAGAATTTGGGAGGTGCGATGATCCAGTCGCCTAATGGGGTTGTGATCCCCCGGACAGTTACGTTGCAACTCGATCAGGGGGGGTTTGTCCTGGAAAGCGGCAAGACCCTGCCAGAGGTCACCGTTCGCTACGAGATGTACGGAGAGATCAACCAGGCCGGTGACAATGTGATCCTGTTGCTGCACGCGTTCAGCGGCGACGCTCACGCGGCGGGACTTCATCACGACGCAGACCGCTACCCCGGCTGGTGGGATGACATGATCGGCTCGGGGAACGCTTTCGACACCGACCGTTTCTGCGTAATCTGCTCAAACGTCCTGGGCGGGTGCCAGGGAACAACCGGTCCCGGCAGCACCAATCCACAGACCGGACAACCCTGGGGTATGACCTTTCCGGTAATCACCATTGGAGATATGGTGGATGTCCAGTACCGTCTGCTCCGGCAGATCGGAGTCAACACGCTGTACGCTGTCGCTGGCGGCTCGATGGGGGGGATGCAGGCGCTGGAGTGGGCGGTCCGTTTTCCGGACATGGTTCAACGGGCGGTGGTGCTGGCATCCACGGCGCGGCTGAACGCACAGGGAATTGCGTTCAATGCGGTGGGCCGCAACGCCATCGTCTCCGATCCGGCATGGAACGGCGGGAATTACTACGATGGGCCTCACCCGACCAGAGGGCTGGCGATCGCCCGCATGGTGGGTCACATCACGTATCTTTCTTCGGAGTCGATGCGACTGAAGTTCGGCCGTCGTCTGCAAAACGCCGATGGGGCAAAACTCGATCTGGAAGATCAATTCGCTGTTGAGAGCTACCTGGAGTATCAGGGAGAGAAGTTCGTGGATCGCTTCGACGCCAACAGTTATATCTACCTGACCAAAGCGATGGACTACTTTGACCTGGCGTCCTCGTGGGGGGGGCTGGACGCGGCTATGGCTCGTACCCGGAGCCGATTCCTGGTTCTCTCGTATACATCAGATTGGCTCTTTCCCACTGATCAATCCAAAGAGGTTGTCTACGCGCTGGCCCGGGCCGGAAAGGACGTCTCCTTCAACGAGGTGGTCAGCCCCTACGGCCACGACTCGTTTCTCCTTGAAGCAACGCTGCAACGGGAGCTGATCCGGGCGTTTTTGTCGGGAGGAACTGTATGAACGCAGTATTCGAACAGATTCTTCACGTCGTCGAGCCGGGCTCTACCGTTCTGGATCTTGGGTGTGACGACTGTGCCCTTCTTGAACAACTGGCCCGGGAACGGAACACTCTCGGGCGGGGGGTGGACATCGATGATCGCTCCATACAGGCGTGCATCCGCAAAGGGATCAGCGTGTTCCACGGCGACCTTGATGAGGGGCTCAAAGACTACCCCAGCAGGAGCTATGATTACGTTATTCTCAGCCGTACCCTGCAGCAGGTCCGCGATCCCAAAAACCTCCTGCTGGAGATGCTCCGGGTGGGTCGGCAGGCGATCGTCAATTATCCCAACTTTGCGTTCTGGCTGAACCGGCTGCAACTTGGTATCGGTGGACGCATGCCGGAGAACCGGGAGCTTCCCTACTCATGGTATGATACCCCGAACATCCATTTCTTTACCCACAGAGACTTTCAGAGACTCTGCCGTGAAGAGGGAATCACCGTATCCCAACAGGTCTACCTTTCCCGGGGCCGGGTCATTCCCGGATTTCTACCGAATCTGTTTGCCACAGAGGTGTGCTGTACACTCTCACTAGATGTTTGACTCTTTTTATCTGCGATGCTATTGTGTGTCGCCTGTATTCGGGCACAAAAGCACGGGAGGTATATTGGCCAAACAGGAATTACGCACCAACGAAGCGATCCGGGTGCGCGAGGTACGACTGGTAGGGAGTGACGGACAGCAGCTGGGTATCGTCCCGACGCTGGAAGCATTGAAAATGGCGCAGGATCAGGGAATTGACCTCGTCGAAGTGGCTCCCCAGGCAAAGCCCCCCGTCTGCAAGATTCTGGATTACGGAAAGTTCAAGTTCGAGCAGGAAAAAAACAATCGGGAGTCGCGCAAGAAGCAAAAGCTTCTGAAGCTCAAGGAAGTCCGGATGCAACCCAAGATCGAGATTCACGATCTTGAGTTCAAGACCAAACACGTGAAGGAATTCCTTGAAGCGGGTTCAAAGGTGAAGGTCACGATCCGTTTTCGCGGACGCGAGCTGGCTCACACTGAACTCGGCAAGGTGGTTCTGGACAGGATTCTGGATATGCTTGACACGCCCTACGTGCTGGACAAAAGGCCGGCCATGGAGGGACGGTTCATGTCCATGATCCTGTCTCCGGGAACGAAGAAGTAAGAGAGAAAGCAGGAAGGAGAGTCTCATGCCAAAGATGAAGACACGACGCGCTGCTGCAAAACGGTACTCTGTGACCGGCAGCGGAAAAGTGAAGTACAAGAAGCAGGGAATGCGCCATATTCTGTCCAAGAAGAGCACTAAACGAAAGCGCCATCTTCGACAGGCCGGTATCTTGAGCCCGGCGGAGCAGAAACGGGCCAAGCGCCTTCTGCCCTACTCCTGAAAAAACTTGACTGAGAGGAACAAGGAATGCCACGAGCAGTAGATGGAACGCGACGAAAAGATCGTCGCAAGAAGATCACCTCCCAGACCAAAGGGTACTGGGGTCGCAGAAAGAATGCCTTCCGCACCGCCAAGGATGCGCTGGCAAAATCTCTTGAGTATTCCTATCGGGACCGTAAGGTTCGCCGTCGGGATTTTCGCCGACTCTGGATCACCCGTATCAGCGCGGCCTGCCGTGAAGAAGGCATGACTTACTCCCGATTCATCGAAGGGCTGTACAAGTCAGAGGTTAAAGTGGACCGCAAGGTTCTGTCCAACCTCGCTATCGAGGATCGGGACGCGTTTCGGCAGCTTGTGTCCACTGCGCAGGCCGGCCTCAAGGGCTGACCCGCCCACAGGAATGATCCATGATCACCCTTGAACAGGTACGCCTGCTGGAACAGCGGGTACAGAAGATCGTTCAACGCCTCTCGGAGCTGCAAAGTGAGAACACCTCCTTGCGGGAAGAAGTCCATCAGCTCCGCGCTTCCGAAGGTGCGCTGAAGGAACGGATCGCCACCTTCGACGCCACCCAGGCGGAGATCGAGTCGGGAATTCTCAGCGCACTCCACCGTCTCGACGAGGTTGAAGATGCGGTTGCCGAGGGCGACGCCGAGAGTCGCCGGATCGTTGTGGAGACACCCGCAGATTCGGAAGGAGACGCTCCTGAAGCGGCTGCCGAGCAGGAAGAGGCTGAAACCCCGGATGAAACTGAGACCTCAGATGAGACTGAACTCCAGGAAGACGCTGACGAGACTGAACAGGGTGGCCCGGAGCTCGATATCTTCTGATGATGCGGATCGAGGTGCTCGGCACGTCTTTCCAGATTGAATCCGACGAGGACCCGGTGTACGTGGAGAAAATTCTTCAGTACTACCGGGATCGGGTCAACGAGATCGAGCGTTCCGTCGCTACCGGCGACCCCCTGAAGAAAGCGATCCTGGCGGCGCTGCTGATAACCGACGAATTGTTCCGGAGTCGGAACTCAGGGGGGCCAGGGGGTGACGAGATTGAACGAATCACCAACCGTCTGATCCAAACGATCGACACAACCCTGAAGCAGTCGGATTGACAACGCTCTGCTGATACCATACCGTAACCAAGAATGGCCGTCACCACCAGTCAACAGATCACCCGTTACTACTCGCAGTTTGAAACGATCGAGGTGACCTTTACCCGTGAAGTGATCCAGGCACTCTCGATGAACGCCAAACAGGTGTTTCTCAAGTGCCTCGGCAACCAGTGGCCCTGCATCATCTATTCGAGTTCCATGAGCGGAGCAAAAGTTATCACCACGCTGCAGCCGTCTCTCAAGGGGGCGCTGGCCAAATCCAAGAACGTCCTCTCGCTGCGATTCAGCTTTATTCAGCACGACAAAGCTGATCCTCTGGCCTTTTTTGTCGGTGCAAAGGTGGCAGGGATCTCACCGTATGGTGATCCCGCCAAAGGACTCAGTTTCCTCAACCTGGTTTTTACCCAGCGCCCTCCGGACGATCTGATCGAACGGCTCGGGGATATTCTGGCGGCGGGGATCAACTCCAAAAAGCGCCGGGACGAGCGCATCATCATGTCTCCGGATACCCAGAAGAAACTGGGTATCGACGGCAAGGGAACAAGAATTCTTGTAGACAGCGTCCCCAGGAAGGGACTGCTCCGGGATATCTCCTTCGGAGGCGCCAAGCTGATCATGCCTGGAGTACCCCAGTTCCTGGTAAACCGCAGCGCCAGGCTGAGTATGAGTTTTGAGGACCCAAGAGAAACCATTTCCATCGATGGAAAAGTCATTCGCTTTGAAAGCGTTGAAGGACGAAACGATATCGCGGCGTTTGCAATAGAGTTCAACGAGGAGTCTGTGCCTATCGGGTACAAGATGCGCCTCAGTGAGTACCTTCGTGGTGTGAAACCCGCCCCTGCCCCTTCAAAAAAAGATAATGGCTGATCCGCTGGATTCCATCGTTTTTGTTTCCCTTCCGGAAGACTTCACCCGGCAGGTCGGTAGCCTTCACATCGGGCCGGAGGTGTTGCTGCCAGTTGACACAGGCGGCGCCCCGCAATCCTGGGATCCATCTGAGTTGACCTGGGAAATGGTCATCTCCGGGATGATCAAAGTTCTGGCGTGGAAGCCCGATCACGAGGACGCATCGTTCTATCGGCGCTTCGTTCAGGAGACAAGGCCCGATGTGGTCACCGACCTCACCCAGGCAGGAATTGTTCAGGCAAACAAC
>SKHA01000282.1 GCA_007117185.1 Spirochaeta sp.
GAATGATTCAGTAGTTACCATTTCCTACACCCTCAGGGATGCAGAGGGGTCGGTGATGGATTCCTCTGGCGATGGTGAGGGACTTTCGTACCTGCACGGGCACCAGAACATCGTCCCCGGGCTGGAGTCGGCCCTCACCGGCAAAGCGGTTGGGGATACGGTGAACGCTGAGGTGGCCCCGCAGGAAGCCTATGGCGAGCGTCGGGAGGAGCTGGTCTTCACCGTACCGCGGGATCGACTGCCCCAGGATGAAGAACTCTCCCTGGGCATGCAGTTTCGCGCCCAGGCTGAAGAGGGACAGGAGGTGGTGGTAACGCTGGTGAATATCGAAGACGACACCGTCACGATGGATGGAAATCATCCCCTGGCGGGTCAGACCCTCTTTTTTGACGTCGCCGTTACCGATATCCGTGACGCCACCGCAGATGAGCTGGACCACGGCCACGCCCACGGAGCGGGCGGCCACCACCACTGAGCCTTAGAAGATGGGAAACTCCGGGGGCTCTTCCCCGGGGAGGTTCGGGCCGGGCTGGCCGCGCCCCGGCCGGAAGTCACCCGCTGCAGCCCTGTTGTAGATCGACTCCAGCAGGGTGGCACTGTGGTGCACATCGTGTCCGGCCGCCAGTTCCAGGCTGCGCCGGGAGAACGAGCGGTATCGTTCTGCGTCAGAGGTAATATCCAGCGCCCATCGGGCTATCGCTTCGTCATCGAAGGGCCGGGCAAGATACCCGTTCTCACCGTGCCGGATGAGCTCCGGCAGCGCATAGGCATCCACCCCAACCGCCGGCAGGCCGCTGGCCAACGCCTCAAGAACCACAAGGCCCTGGGTCTCCATCGTTGAGGCAGTAAGAAAACAGTGGTACCGGGGATAGACCCCGGGCAGGGTGGCCCGGTCAACAAAGCCGTGAAAGCGGACACTCTCAGTGAGACCGAGGCGTTGCGCCTCCGCTCGCAGCGATTCCAGCGCCGGTCCGTCTCCAACCACGTCCAGGGTCGCTCGGGGTTGATCCCTGAGGATGCGGACAAACGCCCACAGAACGATGTCCACATTCTTCTCGAAGGAGAGACGCCCCACGTGAAGGTATCGCGGCGGGTCCCCTTCGTCAGGCGGCATGAGTTCTTCACCGTGAAACTGAGTGAAATCAAGGCCATTGGAGACAACCTCCAGGGGTCGACGCACCCCGGCACCACGCAGCTCGTTGGCAATGAGCTCCGTCGGCGAGATGACCACCTCGCAGCGGTTATACAGCTCGTTGGTGATCCGCAGGATGATGCGGTTTGACAGAGATTTTCGGGGAGACTTCTCCGCTTTGCGAAGCTCGGTGCTGAGCTCACGGGAGAACGTGCCCTTCACCTTCTCCACCAGACGGTCCAGCTTGAGGAGCCGGTACGGTGAGATGTACATCCCCACCTCATTGACCATGGTATGGTAGGTACCAACCACCGGCACCGAATACAGACGCGCCGCAGCGATCCCATACTGCCCCATAAGCCCCGGCGTCTGGATATGGACCAGGTCAGGCTTCCAGCTCATCGCCTCGCGGATGCGCCGCAGGGAGAGACCGGCAACTTTCACCTCCGGGTAGGACGGCAATGGGCGGTTGGGAAATCGAATCCCTCTCATACCCGGGCCGATACCAGCAGCGTCCAGATCGGGCCCGTACTCGGGGGCACAGATGATAAACTCGTGACCCTTCTCCACCAGGAGTCGACAGAACTGCTCCGTGGATATACCGACGCCATCAATCTTGGGAAGGTATGTATCGGTAAAGACAACGATCTTCATGGTGTATCTTCAGGATACCACATGCCGTAACTGACGGCTACCGAGACGCTCCCCTGAGGGCGGCCCGTCCGCACCGGCACCATCCGCAGCGCCCACACCAGCGCCACCCCGGCCAGCAGGAGAAAGAGGCGATATCTCCCGGCAGGTCCAAGCAGCTCCAGGACGAAGCCGGTGACTACGTAGCTGATCGGAGCCACCAGGGAGTTTCCCGCTTCCAGCAGCGCAAAGAGGCGTCCGTGCAGGTGAGCGTGGTTTCGTGCCTGGATCCAGGTAACGGTATACAGGTAGACAGCGCCGGCGGCGGCACCGAAGGTGAACGCTGTCAGGATAAGTGTCACCATGTTCACCGTAACTCCCAATAGAAAAAACATCACTGCCAGAAAAAAATACGCAACCGGCACTGCCGGCAGGTTCAGCAGCCGATCAACGGAGACGCGGGATGCCGCGAGGAACAGCGTCACCCCTCCGGCGATGGAGATCGCGAAAAACAGCCCCACCGCACCACCGGGCCAGGCCATCTCGTCGATGACGATGAACGGCAGCGCCAGGAGCAGGGCCGGTGAGAGGAGAAAGAGTCCGGCCTGGGAGAGAAACAGTACCCGGGCATGGGGGCGGGAGAGCACCGCCGCCAGACCCTCCCGAGCCTGACTCCACACCGTTCGCACCCGGGAAAACGCCGCGCCGTACTGTCGGCGTCGGTCCGTTGACGCGGCGATTCGCGTTTCCTGCAGCGCCGAGAGGAGAAAGGTGACCCCGTTCAGCATGAAGACCAGGGGGGCCCCCAGGGTGGTGTAGAGAAATCCGCCAACGGCGTTCCCGGTAAGATTGAACAGCTGATTCCCTCCGGCGCGCAAACCGTTGGCCTGCTGCAGCCGCTGACGAGAGACGATATCCGGAATGAGCGCCTGTACTGCCGGAACAAAAAACGCATTTCCCGCCCCGACAACGAAGGACACCGCAAGAATCAATGCCGGGTGTCGAAGCGCCGGAACGATCAGCGCCAGCCCGGCCAGCATCATCACGATGCCCCGGGCAACGTCAGCCAGAATGATTACCCGTCGCCGGGAACTGCGATCGATTATTACCCCTGCCAGAGGACTCAGCAGAAAACCCGGGATGAGGGCCATGAACTGAAAAAGCCCCATCACCAAAGCTGACTGGGTCAGATCTTTAAGCAGCAGAAGAACCGCCACCAGGTAGATGGATGTCCCCAGGGTGGAAACGCCGTTACCCCAGAGCAGCTTCATCAGATCACTGCTGCTCCAGGAGAGGCGGCCTCTCAGGATCACCCGTGGATCCTCCCTGCCCGGATGTTCAGCGCCAGATCCCAGCCGAAAGAGGTCAGCTGCATCGTCAGCGCCGCAGCCACCAGAACGGTACGTACCGCACCAGGGAACACGGGAATATACACACCAACCAGCACGATCATCAGGGTGGCAGTGGTGGTCTTGGCAAACTGTTTATATCGAGGTCCGTGGTCCGGAGGGTCACCGACCACCCGAACCGCCAGAAAGTAGAGGTAACGCATCATACCGATGATCAGCACCACCGCGGGAACCCCCGCCAACTGCCACGCTCCGACAGAGAGGGCCAGCGCGTAGAGCGCGTCATTCTCCATGTCCCAGATACCACCGAAGGTCTGCTGCTCACGCTGGTGACCCAGGCGGCGGGCCAGACGGCGAGCCAGGCGGCCGTCGAAGAAGTCTGTCGTCTCCGCCAGGGCAAGAAAGGCGAAGAGCCTCCACCCCTGAGGGGTGGCCAGCTGATATACCCCTCCCACAAACCCCTGTTCCGGCGGCTGCAGGGAAAACAGAAGGAGCAGCACAACCACCGCCGCCGCCGTCCGCACTCCGGTGAGGAGATGAACAAGGAGAGATCCCACCGTTCCGGGAAATGCGCGTAACCCCATACCAAAGAGCACGGCCATCATCACCACGCTCCACAGCGCGATCCACAGCGCCGCAGTGGCCATAGGCAGGACAAAAAGGGGCGAACCGGCCACCAGAACCACCAGGAGAAACGCTGATTGCAGATACACCCACAGGCGATACGCCACGGGGAAGTCCAGGTTTACGAGCATGCTGTGAGAAAGTACTGATTTTGATCGGCGGGAGCCAATCCCCGCAGGTATTCCTGCCACCGCGCCAGCGCCCACATCGCCGCTTCGGCGTGGGTTGTCACCGCAACGCCGCCTCGGGAGAGGTCCCGGCGAAGCAGGTTGTACCGGCTGTCCTGGCCGCCCTCGATCGTCACCGAGCACACTACCGGCTTGTTGTGGCGCCGGATCACCTCCAGCAGACGCTGTGCCAGGGAAGTGCCGGCTCCAATCTCGGCGTCGGTTGTGGCGATTGCCGGCGAATGAGGGACAATGGATACAAGGACAGCGTCCACCGCAGGGTTCTTCAGGCACTCTTCCAGAGCGTCACAGTAGAGCCGGTCGTCCGCCATGGGGGTCACATCCAGCAGGGACGAGACAGAGACAAACGGCGGCAGGATACCCCGGAGCGTCTCCAGGGAGCTCTCGTCCAGATGCGCCGCTTGCAGGCTGACGTCGTCGATCCGGTCTGCGGCAGCGGCTTTCTCGTAGCCGGCGTTTCCCACCAGGGCGATGGAGAGGGGGCGATTGCCCCCCGGTGCGGCTGGAACGTACCGCGCCAAAGCGGCAAAAAATCCGCTGAGAAGAATAAACTCGTCGATCGTCCCGGCAACGATCGCTCCGGCACCGGCCAGCAGCGATGCGGCCACGTGGTAGCTGCCGGACATACTTGCGGTATGGGAGGCGGTAGCGTCGTGGCCGGTAGTGGTACGCCCCGCCTTGTAGACGATCACCGCTTTCCCCGCCTTTCTTGCGGCTCCTGCGGCGGCAGCGACGCGGAGACCACCCCCGGGGGGGTACCCCTCGGAATACACCGCTATCACGTCGATCTCCTGCTGCTCTGCAGCCCAGGCGAGAAGATCAGCCGGTTCCAGATCGATACCGTTGCCGTAGCTCACCACCGGCTCAGGGTGGACGCACTCCCGGAGGTTTCCCTGCATGACCAGCGCCAGGGCCCCGCTCTGACTGATAAGAGCCAGGTTCTTCAGCGGAGCCTCCCCCCGGGGCACTTTTGATTCCGGGATAAAAAAGGTGTTCAGGGTCCGGTGAACCACCCCAAGACAGTTGGGCCCCACAACCCGCATCCCTGATGCCTCGGCCACCGCGGCGATCCGGCGCTCGATACTGTCGTCGCCGGTGAGTTCGCTGAACCCTCCGGGAATGATCACCGCTGCGGCAACGCCGAGACCAGCGGCCTCCTCGATCACCGGCAGCGCAGCCCCCGCCGGGACGGTAACCACAACCAGCTCGGGAAGGAACGGCAGGGCCGTAAGGTTGGGATACAACGGAATGGTTCCCAGAACGGGCAGATTTACCTCACCCCCGCGAGGGTTCACACAGCCCAGGGGAATTCCTGCTGAAGCGATGTTGGCGGCGATGATTGAGCCGGGTCGGGTCCCGTCGGTGGCGCTTACCCCCACCACGGCAACCGAACGGGGCCGGAGGAGCTGATCGATTCCGGCGGTACGAATGCCCCGGGTCGGGGCGGTGGTTGCGGCAACACCGATCTCTGTCTGGCCGGTGCCGGCCGCCTCCCGCCGGTAGGCCAACCCGTCCAGGGCGACAAACCGCCCCTCCTGGTCACGAACCACCGGGTTCAGCTCTATCTCGTCCAGGGCGGGATGGGCCCCCAGAACACCCTCCAGGGCCGCCGCAACGGCGCAGATCCCGGCGATGCGCTGCCGGGCGTCGGCGTCGGATTCGCGGTCCCGCCAGAGGCTGCCCAGCCAGCTTGCACCCACCTGAACGCCCAGGTCCACCACCGTCGCCGCCACGATGGGAGGTGTGACGGTGCGAGCCAGGGATTCGGCGTCCTCACCGCCGGGAGCC
>SKHA01000136.1 GCA_007117185.1 Spirochaeta sp.
AGAACTGCTTTTGCCATGGAAACCTCCTGTACTGCCCGCCGTTAGAAGGGCAGGTAAAAACGTACCCCCAGACCTGCTCCGAAACTCGGACCGGTGTCCGGCAGCAGACCGATGCCCGGGGCTATCTCGGCGAAAAACTCCAGCGGCAGCTGGGTGAGAGGGAACATTGCCAGTCCCACCGGTACGCGCAACCCTACCCGGGAAGACTCACCAACCCGGTAGAAGACCCCTGCCCCAAGGTAGGGAATCAGGTAGCGTCCGCCCCCGGTCTCAACGATTGCCAGATGAAAGATCCCGTTGGCGTGCATGTACACGCCGGCGTTATCAGCGAAGGACCACGCCACGGCAAGGTCCGCGCCGAAACCAGTCTCGGTGAACCAGAGCTTTGCAGTCAGCCCCGAGGGTTCTCCCAGCATGAGCCCTCCACCGACGATCGCCGGTCCCTCGGCGAGACGCCCCAGTTCGATACGCCGTCGCTCTGTCCCCTGGCTGTCGTCCTGGGCAACCGCAGCCTGGGTCAGCAGAAGCATCGACACAAGCAGAGCAGCCACCGCACCTGGTTTTCTGGTGTTCATCGGGTAATTCTCATCGGCCTATTGCGTGCTGTCAAGGGCGATCGCCTCTTTGGGAGAGACCCCGGGAGGGCGGGTGGTGACCCGTTCAATCACCGCTGAGATAGTCAACTCAAGATCTTCCCCCAGGGCGCGATGAAGGTCCTCGAAAAGGGCGATATCGCCACTGTAGGTGGAAAAGAGGTCCACATAGGCGTTGTTGACGGTGAAGGTGATCTGGTGACGCTCCTGAAACGCGCTGATCAGCGCCGCTTTATCCCGGCGCATCTCCTCAGCATCCGCATCGGACCGAAAGACTTCTTCCAGGGCGCTTCGCAACGCCAGAACGTCCTGCCGAAAGGTTGCACGTTCCTCACGTCGACGGTCCAGATCCTCTATCTCCGGCGATGGTTCTCCGAACCGTTGAACCATGAACTCCCGGGAGCCGGTACGTCCCACAAAGAACGCGAACTCCTCGTTGAACTGTCCCTCGTTTTTCACCCACAGGGCACCGTGGGTCATCTCATGCAGAATCAGATCCGCCAGACGATCCAGAGGATAGTGCTTCATATACGTATAGAGGGGGTCGCGAAAGAAGCCGAGGGTGCTGAAGGCGTCTACAGGCCTGACAAACACGTCCCAGCCCTGCCGCTCCAACCGCCGGGCCATCCGTAACGCCGATGCCGGACGGTAGTAGCCCCGATAGGGAAATCGTCCAAAGAAGGGAAACCACCACTCCTTGCGGGTGAAACTCAGCTCCCCCGCCGCTGAGACTACCGCCACCAGATACTCCCGATCTGTCTGTACGTAGGTAGTGTATACGTTACCGGCGGGCAGCCCCAGCCGATCCCGGCCGAACTGACGGATCTCTTCAACATTTCGGAAAAACTGCAGCTCCTCCGGGGAAGCGGTGCCCCCGGTAACGTAGGCTTCCACCCGTCGCGCCGCTACCAGGTCCCGAGCAAGGTGGTATCCCTGGGTGGAGACGTAGCACGAGCTGATCAGAAGCAGCAGTACAACCGGGACAGCCAGACGAATCAGCGGATGCATCTTCACTAATATAGCGCAATATGCCTATCCTGAGTTCATGAAGGTTCGTATTGTACAGTTGTCCGTAAAGATTGAGAGCGTTGACGCGTTCGAGGAAGCAACTCTGGAGAATCAGCATAACTCGCTGCTGGAGCCGGGAGTTGTCCGCTTTGATCTTCTCAGGGACGAGCAGACGCCCGGAGCGTACACCCTCTACGAGCTGTACAGCTCCTCCGAGGCGATTCTGGCCCACAAGGAGACGGCCCACTATCAGAAGTGGCGGGACACCGTCGCACCGATGATGCAGGAACCCCGGGTTGGCCGTGACCTTATGCTGGTTCTACCCCGGCACTCCGGGTAAAGGCCGCGCTGACGCGATGTCCCGGGGAAACCTCGGTCATCATCAGCTGGTCAGCGGAAGAAACGGGAAACACTGTCGGGTCCGCCGACTCGGCAAATGCCGGAACGCTCACCTGCCGGTTCCAGCGGTCCCCCAGGACGGGTAGCGCCTCAAAGAGATACCGGGTGTAGGGGTGGTGGCGCTGCCGCAACAGATCCGGCGCAGGGGCCTCCTCGACCAGCACCCCCCGATACATCACCCCGATGCGGTCGCTGACGTACCCCACCACCGCCAGATCGTGGGCAATGAAGATCATCGTCAGTTTGTGTTCCTCCCGCAGTTGCAGCAGCAGGTTGAGGATCTGTCCCTGAATCGATACATCCAGGGCGCTGACGACCTCGTCGCAGATCAGCACTTCCGGTCGGGTAATCAGCGAACGGGCAATGGATATCCGCTGTCGCTGCCCCCCGGAAAAGTCCGCCGGCCGGCGATCCAGATCTTCAACCCGGAGCCCCACCTCCTGCATGAGCCGGCGGGCCTCCCCTTCTGCCTGAGCAGTTCCCGGCCAGCGCGGGGAATAGCGGTACCCCGAGAGCAGAACGTCGCGGATCGTCAGCCGGGGGTTGAGGGAGCGTGCCGGGTCCTGGAAGACATACCGGACGTTGCTGCGGACCCGCCGCAGAGACCGCCGGTCAAGCCGGGAGTAGAGAAACTCCTCGCCATCGCGGTTGCGAAAGCGGATCTCACCGGCGGTGAGGTGCTCCATTCGGACCAGCAGCCGCGCCGTGGTGGTCTTGCCGCACCCGGACTCACCCACCAGGCCGTAGATCTCTCCCGGCTCGATCCGCAGGCTGACTCCGTTCACCGCGTAGACCCGGGCATCCTGCCGGGCGAAAAAGCCCGCTTCCAGGGGGTAGTGTTTGGACACATTCTGCAGCTCGATCATCGGTGCTCCTTGGGCCCCGGGACGATGCAGCGATGCCGTCGCAGGTCACCACCCGATGGCGAGGCGGATGTGTCGTCAATAAGTGGCGGCACCGCCTGAAGACACGCATCGGTGACCAGGGGGCATCGCGGCGCGAAGGGACACTGGGGCAGCGGGTGGAGCGGGTCCGGAGGGGTCCCTTTCAGGGCAGCCAGCTTCCGCTGGCGGTAATGAGCACCGAAGGGGACAAGGCTGGCGATGAGCCCCGCTGTGTACGGATGGTGCGGTTGCGCCAGAACCTGCGCCGACAGCCCCTCCTCCAGAACCATTCCAGCGTACATCACCACCAGGCGATCGGCAAACCCCGAGATGAGGGCCAGGTTGTGGGTGATGAAGATGATCGCCAGGTTACGCCGCTCTCGCAGCTCCAGCAGCAGCTGGACGATTCCCGCCTGGATCGTCACGTCCAGCGCGGTGGTCGGTTCGTCCGCTATCAGCAACGCCGGCTCCCCCGCCAGGGCGTGAGCGATCATGATGCGCTGCAGCAGACCCCCGGAAAACTGGTGGGGGAAGTTCTCCAGCCGGCGTTCGGCGTTGGACACCTTCACCTCCTCCAGGAGGGTGATCGAACGCTGCCTCACCTCCTCGTCGGTAAGGTTGGGGTTGTGAACCCGCAACGTCTCCGCCAGGGAGCGGCCGATGGTATAGATCGGGTCAAAGGAGCGCCCCGGTTCCTGAAAGATCATCGCCACGTCGCGCCCGCGAAACGCCCGCAGTTCCGCCGGGGAGAGCTCCTGGACCTCCCGGCCGCGGAAGCGGATGGACCCGCCGGCGATTCGTCCGTTCGCCGCCAGCAGGCGCATGATGCTGTGAGCGGTGACGCTCTTGCCGCTACCGGACTCGCCGACAACACCCAGAATCTCCCCCTCGGCGATGGAAAAGGACGCCCCCCGGACTGCCTGCAGCAGCGCGCCGTCGGTAGCGAAGTCGACCTGCAGATTGGTTACCTCGAGCAACGTCATGAGGCGATCTTCCGTTCCCGGTAATAGGGGTCAAGGACATCCCGTAGCAGGTCGCCGATAAAGTTGAATCCCAGGGTAGTCAGCAGCAGCATCAGACCAGGGTACAGAAACCAGGGAAAATTCCGCAGATTGGAGAGGGTGGTCACCTCCCGGTTGAGCAGACTGCCCCAGCTCACCGCGGGATCCACGATACCCAGACCAAGGTAACTCAGGACCGTCTCTCCCAGGATGAACCCTGGTATTCCCAGGGTGATACTGACGATGAGGATGGAGGCCATCTGAGGAATGATGTGGCGAAAGACGATGACCAGCGGGGGAATCCCCTCAAGCTGCGCGTTGACGATGAAATCCTCCCGCTTGATGCTGTGCACCAGCCCGCGAATGAGCCGGGCGCTGCCGGGCCACCCCACAAAGGAGAGAATCACCGTGATGAGAATGAAGGACTGCCCCGAGTCCATGTCCCGGGAGAGCAGGCTCCGGAGAAAGAGGATGAGATACAGCCCGGGAATGAGAATCACAAACTCTGCCACCCTCATGATGAGCCAGTCAACGCCGCCGCCGAAATAGCCGGCAAGCCCACCCAGACCGATAGCCAGGGTCAGCGAGATGGCGATGCCGATGAACCCGATGGTCAGGGAGATTCGCCCGCCGTAGAGGATACGGGAGAAAAGATCCCGCCCCAGGTTATCCGACCCCATCAGGTACACCGGATAGGTGCGCCCCCCCTCCTGCCAGGACCGTCCGCTGCCATCATAAGAGAGCTCGGTACCGAAGAGGTGAACCGACCCGGGAATAAGTCCCCACATGCGGTACGATGGGCCCTGAACAAAGAGACGTACCGGCACGTAATCACCACGAACCGGGGCATATCGCCAGTTGGCCTGGTCTACCAGGGCATATCGCTGGATCTGCGGCCGAAACCCCAGCTCCTGTGACCACAGGCGCAGGTTCGGCGGGTGGTAGGCGTTGTCCCGGAAGACCGTGGTGGGTTGATACGGTGCCAGAAACTCGGCAAAGGCCATCGTTCCGTAGAGCCCGACCAGGACAAAAAACGCCGCCGTCGCCACTGGCCGCCGAAACAGAGCGCGCCAGAAACGCTTCACTGGTCCGCTCCAAACCGGATTCTGGGGTCAACCACCGCCAGCAGGATATCGCTGACGATCATTCCGAAGAGCACGAGAAAGCTGATAAACATGATGTTGGCCAGAACCAGGTTCACATCCTCCTGCCGTACCGCCTCGTACATCAGGCGGCCGATCCCGGGATAGGAGAAGATGATCTCCAGAATAAGAGAGCCCGAAAAGAGCCCGGCGAAGAGGTTGGCACTGGAGGTGATGTACGGGTTGAGGGTGTTGCGAAAGGCGTGGGCAAAGTAAACTCGGCCCTCGCTGATTCCGCGGCTGCGCAGGCTGGTCACGTAGGGCTGTCCCAGCTGGTCCAGCATTGTCGCCCGGATCATGCGCATGGTGCCGCCGATACCCCCCAGAAACGCACCGATCAGAGGCAGAAGGATGTGATACAGGTAACTGAATACAAAGCGTACCGGCGCCTCCGACTGGGGAAACCCCGGGTAGGCGGTGATGGGGAAAAGCCCCGTGACGGCGGCAAAGAGCTGCAGCAGGATCAGCAGCAGCACCCCTGGGAACGCGTGCAACACCAGCGCCACCAATGTAGCCACCAGGTCCACCCTGGTTCCGGTTTTTGAGCTGAAGTAGATCCCCAGGGCAAAGGATATGACGGTGAGGAAGAACAGGGAGATCAGGTTCAGCACCAGGCTGTTGATCATACGATCGCGGATCAGAAAGAGAATCGGCGCCCGGGAGATGAGACTCCGACC
>SKHA01000183.1 GCA_007117185.1 Spirochaeta sp.
ACCTTCCTGGAGGTGAACGTGGTGGTCCTCACCGTGTTTGGTATGAAGCATATCCGGAGTACCTCATGACGCTGGTAATTCTCTTCGTGGGGCTGTACGGACTGATCGTGTGTGACAACCTGATCCGGAAGATCATGAGCCTCTCGGTGGTCCAGGGGATCGTGGTGATGTCCTTTCTGACCAGCGGGTACCGGGCCAACGCCGCCGCTCCCATCCTCAGCGTGCCCGAGTCGATATTTGTGGATCCTATCCCTCAGGCACTGATGCTCACGGCAATCGTCATCGGGGTGTGCTTCAACACCCTTGCGCTGGTGTTCGTGGTGAAATATCACCAGCACCACGGCACCATCGAGATATCGCAGATCCATGAACGATAGCGCGCTGATTCGGGCTCTTCTGCTCTTCTTTCCCGTCTTTCCCCTCATGGGAAACGTGGTGATCCTGGCGGTGAAGTACGCGCTGCGACGGGATATCTCCACGGCGGTGATCGTGGCGGTTGTCCTGACCCAGCTGGCGGCGGGAGCAGCGCTGATCGCCGCGTTCGTCGACTATCAGGGGGTCTACGTCACCGCCATATCCGAGTGGGATTACTCGATCGTCTTCGCCTTTGACGCCGGGAAGACCTACTTTCTGGCGGCGTATCTGACGCCGCTGCTCTTCACCCTCTTCCGGCTGCACCTCTTCTCGACACCCTACGTGCGAATGGTCCTGCTGTTCTACATGGCCGGGTGCAGCGGCTTGCTGGTGACCGGAGACGTCTTCACCTTTTACGTGTTCTACGAGGTGATGATCATGGCGGCGTACGTCCTGATCGGGATCAAAGGCAAGTACTACGCCTCGATCAAGTACATGATCATCGGCGCTTCAAGCTCGGCTCTCTTCCTGGGCGGGGTAATCCTGCTGTACGCCTCAGGGTCCTATTTCGGATTCTCCTTCGTGGGTCAGGTGGCAACTCTCAGCGAACACAACATGCACCTGGTATTGCTGCTGTTCAGCACCGCCTTTTTCGTGAAGGGGGCGTTCTTTCCCGTCTCCAGCTGGGTCAGCACCTGCCACACTGCGACAAACTCGCTGATCTCGGCGTTTCTCTCGGCGTTCACCATCTTCACCGGGATCTACGGCCTGTATTATCTGGTGCTCCAGCCGGCGGAACTGCTGGGTTTTACCGGAATCTTTGATTTTCTGCGGATCCTCTCGGTAACCACAATGCTGCTGCCGGCGCTGTTTCTCTTCTTTGAACCCCATCTCAAACGGGTCATCGCCGGGACCACCGTCTTCACCATCGGCTTCATCGGACTGATGCTCTCCTACAGGATGTACGATGTTGCGTTCGCCTACATCGTTGTACACGGGCTGTACAAGTGTCTGCTCTTCCTCCTGTACGACCACCTGGACTACGACGAATCCCGGCAGGACGACCTGCGGGTAGCAGGAAGCTGGAGGGCGCTGGCCATATCGGGGCTGGGGGTGCTGTTTACCACCGGATTCTACCCCGCCCTCACCTACGTTCTGAAATACCAGTTCGTGGGTGCCCACGGGGGGTACCGCCTGGTGGTATACGTGTCCATGTTCCTCGTCCTGGGAGCGTTTTTCAAGTTTCGCTACCAGGTGGTGAAGAAAAAAGAGAACCCCCTGTTCTACCTCACCTTCCTGACCGTCTTCGGGGTCTACTACCTGACCTTCCCCTACGTACTGCGATGGCCTGGCATTTCCGTTCTGACGGATCTGGCGATACTGGCTGGCGCAGTGTTCCTGGCCCGTCCCCTTTATTACCGGCTTTCGCGGCTGTCCCGGCTGGACACGCGATTCGTCTTCCGCAACCTGAATTACGAGCTGCTGTATATCGTACTGCTCTTCTTCGCTGAGATGGTATTTCTGCAGATGGTGGTGTTCGGGTAGTCCATCCCGTTGTGCAGAAATGCACTCAATCCATATACTGACTGATATGAAGCGCGTATCCCTCAGGTGGAAGCTGATGGCCATCGGGGTGGTTGCTGTCGCCACTGTCGCTGTTCTGACTGTCGGCTATGCCGTTGTGGCCTTCCGGGCCGAGATTGGCCGGTTATACCTTCGCGACTACACCGAACGTATCCGGAACATCGAGTTCGAGTATGACGACCTTCAGGCGCAGATCACCGGCGATTCCGCCGGGACCGACGCGGACACATCCGCAACCACCTCGCCAACACCCCGGGTGCCTGCAGGATCGGACGCGGGAGCGGTTGCCCGACGGGACGCGACAGCTGGTGAATGGGGTGGCAGCGGCTCTCGCCGGGACGTGCTGCTGCAGAGGCTGAACGAGCGCTTTGTGGCCGGACGCAGCCTGGAGGGACAGCTTTTCATATTCAATGGCCAACGGGACGTGATGGTCGGTTTTAACGACCAGACGTTCTCGACGCAGACGTTGATTCAGGAGGGCTTCGAATCCATCGCTGGCCGGGACAGCGGTGACGTTATGCTTTCGATCTCAGGAACCCGTTACTGGGTAGTGTACTCGTATTACCCGCCCTGGGACTGGTATACCGGTTTTATCATGCCCCGATCGGTGCGCTATGCCGGTCTCACTGTCTTTACCCGCAACGTCATTCTTGCCGTCGCAGCGCTGACCCTTGGGCTCGTCCTGATATACCTGCGCTTTCTCTCGGTGACCCTCAAACCCTTTGCGGCAATACCAGTTGCCATGCAGAAGTTCCTTGAGGGTGACGTTAACCAGACCCTCACCGTCAGGGGAGACGACGAAATCGGGCGGATCTCTGCCGGGTTCAACGACTTTGTCTCGGGGCTCAGAGAGATGCTTGAAGTCATGCAGAGCGCCGCCGACGATAACGTCCGGGTTGAGCAGCAGCTTTCTGAACAGACCAACCGGTCCGGTCTGCGCATGACGTCTATCCGGGAGAGTGCCGCAACTCTCAATTCCGAGATGAACGGTCTCAACGGGCACATCGACGAGTCATCCCGGGGGATTCAGAAGATCGGTGACCAGGTCCGTGCACTGCATCAATACATCGACGATCAGGTATCCGCTGTCGCCGAATCCACTGCCGCTATTGAAGAGATGTCCGCTTCACTTGACAGCGTCGCCGGCATTACCGAGATCAGGAAGCGTGGGGCGGAAGAACTGACCCAGCGGGCGGATGCGGGTGGCAGGCAGCTGCAACAGCTGCAGGAGTCGATTCAGGCTGTCTCGGCGAGCGTGGAGGATATCTCGGGGTTTGTCGGGGTTATCCGGAATGTGGCCTCCCAGACAAACCTGTTGTCAATGAACGCCTCCATCGAGGCGGCCCACGCCGGAGACGCCGGGCGGGGTTTTGCGGTTGTGGCCGACGAGATCAGAAAACTTGCAACAGCAGCGGGAGAAAGCTCAAAGGAGATCACCCGGGTCATCAAAACGGTGGTAGAGCGCATTTCGGCGGTCAATCAGATCAGCGCGGATACCGGCGAGGTGTTCTCATCTATTGAGAAGGAAGTTCATTCGGTGAGTGACGCGCTGCAGGAGATCGCTTCGGCAACAAGCGAGCTTTCCGCCGGCAGCACCGAGATCCGGACGGCAATGTCCATGCTCAACGAAGTCTCCGTTCGAGTACAGCAGGGATCAGAGGATTCCCTGAATGCAACCGAACTGATTTCCCGTGCCATGGCTACCGTCTTGGAGCTTTCCTCCAGGATCGTTTCGGAAATATCGGGGATCGATGAAAAGACGTCTCTCAGCGTTTCGGATCTCCAGCAGATCTCCCACACAGCGGAAACCCTCTCCAGCAGCGTGGCGGCGCTGCGGAACACGATGGAGCGCTTCCGGACTGCGTCGCCGCAGTAAGGCCGCCGGCGCGGCTGGCAATGCATGCCACAGCCCCCACCGCGCCATCGGTGTGCACCCATTGAGCATGACATGGTCGAGAGGGTCGAGAATCGCCGTCGCTATTGCTATTTTCTGACTTTTTTACATATCTCAACAAGACGGTTCTTTTCCCGCCTAAAGGAGGCACATTATGAAGAAGTTTCTCGGGTTCCTGGTCGTTCTTTTCGTACTCGGTACGGCATCGGTAGCGGCACAGGACTACTATGTTGAGGTCACCAACAACACCGGCTACACCATTTTCTATCTCTACGTGAGCCCGGAATACAGTAACGATTGGGAAGAGGATGTTCTGGGGAACATGGTCATTGTACCGGGAGACACCGTTCGCGTTGACCTGTACGATTACGATACGTCAATTTTTGATATTCAGGCAGTCGACGAAGACGGCGACACCTATACGTTCTTCGGAATCAACGTCGCTCGTGAGGATCTTGTCATAAACCTGAGCGACCTGGACTAACCGTCCATCTTCGTCTCTTGCAGGCACCGGGAAACCGGTGCCTTTTTTTCGGTTCGCATATTTCGTTTCAACCCGAGTCGTGATAGCATCTCCTATGGTCGAAAAAGTGAGAACCATTCTTCTTGTGGAGGACGAGGCTATTATTGCGCTGTCCGAGCGGATTATGCTCGAGTGATACGGCTACCACGTCATAGTGGCACCAACCGGCGAGGCCGCTCTGGCGATTGTCGCCACGGAAGAGGATGTCGAGCTCGTTCTGATGGACATCAACCTGGGGCCGGGAATGGATGGAACCGAGACGGCGGTGGAAATACTGAAGGTACGTCCCGTTCCGGTGGTTTTTCTCTCGTCGCACACCGAGCGGGAAGTGGTAGAGAAGACCGAGGGGATCACATCTTACGGATACATCGTCAAGAACAGCGGCGAGACTGTATTGGTCGCCTCGGTGAAGATGGCGTTGCGGCTCCATCAGTCGCGAGTTGAACTGGCCGCTTCTGAAGAGCGCTATCGCGCCCTCTTTGACAATCTTGCTGACGCTGTGTTTGTTACCGATGCCGATACCGGGGAGATCCTGGATGCAAACCCCCGGGCTGAAGAGCTGGCGGGGCGGGACCGCACGACCCTCCTCGGGATGCGCCAGTCCGAACTTCATCCCCCGTACTGCCACAATGTGACGGACACTGATGGAAAACAGCGCTGATGGGATCAAGTTGATTGATCGTGACGGGACAATTCTCAACGCCAACCGTGCAGCCTGGGAGACCCTTGGCTACTCCCGGGAAGAGCTTCTGGGGTTGACCATTGCAGATCTTGACCCCGCCTGGTCGCGAGAGCGCTTCCAGGCGTTCTGGGACACACAGACCACGCTTCGGCCCGTTTTTGTTCAAACCCACCACCGCCACCGCGAGGGTCCCCTCGTACCGATGGAAGTTACCGCTATTCCCTGTGATTTGGACGACCAGCGGTTTGTCTTCGGGATCAGCAGGGATATTTCCCAGCGCCTTGCATGGGAAGAGGCCCTCAAACAGAGTGAAGAGCGTTTTCGGGGAATCGTGCATAATTCAAGTGCCGGGTACTTCCGTCTTGGTACGGATGGTTGTTACAAAGATGTCAACGAGGCGTGGCTTTCGATGCACGGTTACCGCGATCGGCAGGAGGTGCTGGGGATGCATTTTTCCTGCACCCAGAACCCAGCGGCTTTGGAAGATGCCCGGAGGATTGTCGATGCAGTACTCCGGGACGGCGAAAGCAGAAACGGGGAGTTTTCCCGACTTCTGAAGGACCAGTCCGTCGGATATCATCAGTATACCCTGGTTCCCGTCACGTTCGAGGATTCGGTAGTCGCGCTGGAAGGGTTTCTGATTGACATAA
>SKHA01000346.1 GCA_007117185.1 Spirochaeta sp.
GGGTTCTGATCTCCAGCGGTGAGCTGGCGGCGCAGGGCTTTCTCACCGGGGACATCACCATCGCCCGCCGCGGCTTTGGCCAGCAATACCCCCATCTCGTCCAGGGGTACCTGAAGGCGCAGATCAGGGCAGTCGAGCTGATCCGAAGCGACCCCGAAGAGGCCGCCGCAGCGATCGCCCGGGAGTTCAGTCTGGACCCGGCGGAGGCGTTGCGGCAGATGAACAGCCTGGTCTTTCTCTCCGGGGAGGAGCAGCTCGGACCAGACTTTCTGGGACGTCCGGGAGCCACCGGCGATCTGGCTCAGGTTTTCATGGCGACAGGGGAGTTTCTCGCTTCCCAGCGCACCATTCGCGATGCCCCGGATCGGTCGGTCTTTGAGGCGGCGATCAACCCGCAGTATCTGGAGCGTGCCGTTGACTCCGGACGGTAATCGCACCCCCGTTCTGGCCCTCCAGGGGGTGGCCCACTGGTACCGCACCCTGGAGGTGGTCACCCCCACGGACCTCGCTGTTCACCCGGGAGAGTTTGTCTGTGTCGTCGGACCATCCGGGTGCGGCAAGACAACCCTCTTGAGGTTGATGGCAGGGTTCCTCCTTCCCACCACCGGCAGCGTCCTGGACTCCGGCGAGGCGGTCCGCGGGCCGGACAGTCGCCGGGGGATGGTCTTTCAGCAGCCCCACCTGTACCCGTGGCTCACCGTTCGGGAGAACGTGGAGTTCGGTCCCCGGGTGCTAGGGATTTCGGCACGGCAGCGCCGGGAGATTGCCGAGTCGTATCTCAAGCTGGTCAAGCTGAGCGAGTTTGCCCACGCCAACGTGTGGGAGCTCTCCGGCGGGATGCAGCAGCGGGTAGCCCTGGCACGGGTGCTGGCCAACGAGCCGCATATCCTCCTGATGGACGAGCCCTTCGGCGCGCTGGATGCCCTGACCCGGGAGCACATGCAGGACGAACTGCTCTCGATCTGGCGTCGCACCGGCACCACGGTGGTGCTGGTGACCCACAGCGTGGAAGAGGCGGTCTACCTCTCTACCCGCATCCTCGTCTGTTCGGACCGACCGGCAAAGATCATCGCCGATCTGGACGTCCCCTTCAGCCGTCGCGACGTTGACGCCCGGGGGGAGTCTCGGGCGGTCAAGGCCGATCCCGGATTCGTCACGTTCCGGGAAGAGGTACTGCAGTATATCTGGAAGTAGGCCAGCGGCCCGTATTGTGATTCTCTCTGTTTTATTGTAAGTTTTATATACATGTTTATCGTCAGAAAACCTGCAGATAAAATCAGCCGTCCACAATATTCTCCGCAGGATTTCAAGAAGATTCGCGGCAGCTGCGTTGCCACCACCATCAGCCAGGCAAATCGTATCGTCGGTCGCATCTACGAGGAGGCGTTCCGCGACGTGGGGATTTCCTCGCCGCAGTTTGCGCTGCTGGTGGCACTGGTCATCAAGCCTGACGCCACCGCGGGAGAGCTGGCCACTGAGCTCAGCGCTGACCCCAGCACCGTCTCCCGGAACACCGAACTCCTGATAAAACGTGGCCTCATCTCTCCGGTTCCCTGTTCGGCAGATAAACGGGTGCGCCGGTACTGCCTCTCTGAGGAGGGCCACGCCACCGTTCAATCCTGCGTACCCATGTGGAAGCACGCCCAGCGCACGGCACTGAAGAAGATTGGACGCGGGTCCTGGCAGGATGTCCTGCACGCCCTGCGTCGCCTGGCACTCTAAGCTGACGGGACCGAACGCGCCACAGAGACCCCGCTTCGGATTATAACTTGTATATGCAATAAGTATTGACCCGCCTCGCCCATAGGCGGTAGCCTTGAACGATGAAATGGACGCGAATTGCCGTATTGGCTGTGATTGTCGGTCTGGGGGTCGTCCTGTCCTTCCTCTTTGATCTGCCGGCGCTGCTCAGACAGCTGCTGGGGTGGATCGATTCTCTGGGCGCCCTGGGAGTGGTGGTCTTTATCGCCGTGTATATCGCCGCCACGGTGCTCTTCGTACCGGGGAGCATCCTCACCCTTGGAGCAGGGTTCGTCTTCGGCGTCCTGGCCGGAACGGTATGGGTATCCATCGGTTCTTCCATCGGGGCGCTGGCGGCGTTCCTGGTGGGGCGCTACGTTGCCCGGGACTGGGTAGCCGGGCGCACCGCCGGCAATCCGCGCTTCCGGGCCATCGACGAGGCGGTGGGGAGGGAGGGGTGGAAGATCGTGTTTCTCACCCGGATGTCGCCGATCTTTCCCTTCAATCTCAGTAACTACGCCTACGGGCTCACCGGAGTCAGCGCGGTGGGGTACTTCTTCGCCTCCTGGATCGGCATGCTTCCGGGCACGGTGATGTACGTCTACTTCGGATCCCTGGCGGGTAACCTGGCCACGGTGGGGGCCGCAGAGCGGCAGACAGGAACGCTGGACTGGGTCCTCTACGGGGTCGGCTTCGTCGCTACCGTAGCGGTGACGGTATTTGTAACCCGCCTGGCCCGGCGCGCCCTGAACAACACCCTGACACAACCCCTCAATCAACCCCTGGAGACTGAACAATGAACATGCTCCCGGAAGACCAGTACAACCGCACACTGCTGGACAACGTGCACCCCGGGGACTGGCAGAACCCCCGCCCCCCGGGGCGGTACAACCTGGTGGTGGTTGGTGGCGGCACCGCCGGCCTTATCTGCGCCGCCATCGCCTCCGCCCTGGGTGCGCGAACCGCCCTGGTAGAGCGCGCCCTGATGGGCGGCGACTGCCTCAACGTGGGGTGCGTTCCCTCCAAGGCGGTGATCCGCGGCGCCCGCGCCGCGGGAGAGCTCACCTGGCTGCAGAACGAAAACCTCCTCTCGGCGCTCCCCCCGTCGGTCTCCTTCGAGGCGGTGATGGAACGGATGCGCCGGATTCGCGCCGCCATCAGCGGCCACGACTCCCCCGGGCGATATCGCGACGAATTCGGGGTGGACGTGTACGTGGGTAACGGAACGTTCACCGGCCCTGCAACCCTCACCGTCACCGGCGACGATGGGTCGACCCGGGATCTCACCTTCACCCGGGGGGTGATCGCCACCGGCGCCCGCGCCGCCGCCCCGCCCATCCCCGGGCTGGAGACTGTCTCCTACCTCACCAACGAGACCCTCTTCTCCCTGACAGAACTTCCCCAACGGCTGGTGGTCATCGGTGCCGGACCGATCGGCTGCGAGATGGCTCAAAGCTTTGCCCGCCTGGGCAGCGCGGTCACCGTTCTGGATATGGCCCCCCGGGTATTGCCCCGGGAAGACCCCGACGTAGCCCGAGTGGTGCAGGAGCAGCTGGTAGACGACGGGGTGCGTTTGATCCTTGGTGCGTCGATTCAGCGGGTTGCTCCCGGTGGTTCGGGAATTGCGGTGCACTACCGGATCGATCATGGAGCAGACGCGGCCGCCGCTGCTGCTGCCACCGCCTCCGGTGAAACCGCCGTCTCCGGGACCCACCTGCTGGTAGCCATCGGACGCGCCCCCAACCTGGACAACCTGGGGCTGGAGGCTGCGGGGGTTGCGTTCACCCGCCAGGGTGTTGTGGTGGACGACCACCTGCGCACCACCAACCGCCGCATCTTCGCCGCCGGGGACGTAGCGGTGCCCCTGCAGTTCACCCACATGGCCGAGGCCACCGCAGGCATCGCCGTGCAGAACGCCCTCTTTCTGGCAACAGCGCGGGTGAGCAAGCTCACCGTTCCCTGGACCACCTACACCACGCCGGAGGTAGCTCACGTGGGGCTCTCCGAGTTGGAAGCCGCGCGGCAAGGGGTTGAGGTGGACGTGTACACCCACCAGATGGAAAAGGTGGATCGCGCCCGCCTCGAGGGCGAAACCGCCGGGCTGGTCAAGCTGATCGTCCGCCGGGGCAGGAAGGAGATCCTCGGGGCGACGGTGGTGGCCGCCCACGCCGGTGAGACGATAGCCGAGGTGGTGCTGGCGATGAAATACCGCCTGGGCGTGGACGCCCTCGCTTCGGTGATCCACCCCTACCCCACCCAGTCCGAGGCGGTAAAGCGCGCTGCTGCAGGGTACCTCAAGAAGAAGCTCACCCCCCGAACCAAGGGCATCATGGCCAGGTGGTTTGCGTGGCGCAGGTAACCCCACCGATTCCTCCACCCCCGCGAGGACGTGCCTCAATCGCCCGCACGATCCTGGTTACCCTCCTGCTGGTGGCGACGGCGACCGCAGCTCTGGTTCAGCTCCTTTCGGACCTTCCTGATCCCCTGCGAACTGCGGGACAGTCTCTGCTCATCGTCGGGGTGGTCACCACCGGGGTCTACCTGATCCTGCGGCGGGCAGTGGTTGTGCCACTGCAGCAGGTGGAACGGCGCATCCTCACCATCTCCAGCGACGAAGGGAATCTGGAAACGAGGATCGAGATGAGCCGCAACGATGAGATCGGCCGGGTTGCCCGCTCCTTCGACCACTTCGCCGAACAGCTCAGGCAGATCATCGCCACCATCCAGGAACGTACCGACGAACTGCTGGGCAACGCCGCTACCGTTGCCAACAACAGCAGCGTCGCCCATGAGAACATCCGCGCCAACTCCGGCACCGTCTCCCAGGTGCGCCGGGAGATGACCGCCCTGGACGCGGCGCTTCAGGGCGCCAGCTCCTCCGTCACTACCATTGCCTCCGCCATCGGTGGTCTGGACGACTCGGTATACCGCCAGTCAGACGCTCTGGCGGACACCCTCGCGGCGGTGGAACAACTGGACGCCTCGATACGCAGCCTGGACTCCATCGCCCGCAGCAAGAAAGGGGTAACCGATCAGCTGGTGATCCTCTCGGAGGAGGCGGGCACCAGGGTGGAGCAATCGGTAACGGCTATCAGCGAGGTGGAATCTTCCAGCAGCGACATGATCGAGATGATTGACATCATCAACGGTGTAGCCGAGCAGACCAACCTGCTGGCTATGAACGCCGCCATCGAGGCTGCCCACGCCGGCGAGTACGGCAAGGGGTTCGCCGTTGTGGCCGACGAGATCCGCAAGCTCTCGGAGCTTTCCGGAGCGAACGCCCACAGCATCAACACCAACCTCCGCCGGGACATCGAGCGGATCCACGTGGCCGGCGAAATCAACCGCAGTACCAGTGAAGCCTTCGACCGCATCGTGACGTCCATCGGCGAGGTCGCCCAGGCGATGGGAACGATCATGGCCAGCCTGGACGAGCAGGCCACCGCCAGCCGGGAAATCGTCCGGGGACTGACGGAAATCCGCGAGGTCACCGTCAGCGTCCAGGACGAGTCCGGAAAGATCCGTCACGAGTCCGAGGGGATATCCGCGACGGTGGAACAGCTGGCGGCGGCGGCGAACCGGACCAACGAGCAGATGCAGCAGGTGGGCACACGCATCGAGGCAATCAACACCGCGATGGAGCAGGTGAGCACCGCGGTGCAGAACAACAAGGTGAAGATGGGGAATCTCAAGGAAGAGACACACAGGTTCAGGACGGGCACATGAATTATCGAATACTGACGAGGGCAACGTTGACGAGGGCGGCATGGATACTGTGGTTTGCCCTGGCGGGAGGGTTGGCCTTTGGCGGCGGCAGCGGTGAGGAAGAGCCCGGCGGTACCGGGGCGGCACCGGTTACCCCCCCCCCGGCGGCCGCTCCTGCCGGCAATACAGCTCAGGCCCCCACCGGAGCGCACC
>SKHA01000107.1 GCA_007117185.1 Spirochaeta sp.
GGACGATGACGATGTCCATGTCCGGGTAGTGAGTCTCCACGTAGGGGTTGAGGGCCTTCACCGGGCGCACGTTGGCGAAGAGCCCCAGGGATTTGCGGATCGTCACGTTCAGGCTCTTGTACCCGCCCCCCTGGGGGGTGGTAATGGGCGCCTTCAGGAACACTTTGGTGCGGCGGATCGACTCCCAGGCCTCCCCGGCGATACCGGTGGTGTTGCCGGAAAGGTACACCTTTTCACCGATCTCGATGAATTCCGGGGTGATCTGCGCCCCTGCGGCGTCCAGGATGTTGAGGGTGGCGTCCATTATCTCCGGCCCGATACCGTCTCCCCGGGCGATGGTGACTGCTCGTGTTTCGCTCATAGGAGGAGATAATAGTAATTGCACCGGAACGTTGCAAACCCGCTGCTGGCGGTGTACGGTATATATGATGATCACAGTACTCTTTGCCGTGCAAAATCTGGAGGAACAGGAAAGCCTTCGTCAGGTGATCTCGGAGCAGAAACTGGAGATGGAAATCGTCCTGGCGGAGACGCTTAATGAGGTGGATGCGCTGGTCAACTCCGGAACGGTAGATATCATCATCACTGATCTGCGCTTTCAGAACGGCGGGTTGGCGGACTGGCTCTTTCTGTGGCAGCACCCCTTCGTTCTGATCGCGGACTGGACAGACTACGAACGCATCACCGAGATCGTCAAGGATCAAACCAGTGATTTCGTGATCAGGGATGAGGCGCGGCAGCACATCCGGTTTCTGCCGATGGTGATCCGCAAGGTTCTCAACAACAAAGAGAGCATGGATCGGCACAACTATGACCTGCGGATGAACGAGCAGCGGTACATGGAGCTGGTGCAGGCGCTGCCGGATATCGTCTATTCTCTGGATGAAGCGGGGCGCTTTCTGTACATCAATGAGTCGGTGCAGACGCTGGGGTGGAGCCCGATTGAGTTGATCGGCCAGCACTTCTCCACCATTCTGGACTCGGAGTACGTGGAAAAGGTGAGCCGGAAGGTGGTTCTCCAGGATTACTCCGGGAAGGTCACCGGTCCGGAGCAGGCTCCCAAACTCTTTGACGAGCGGCGCACCGGTCCCCGGAGAACCCACGACCTGGAGGTACGGCTGCGCCACAAGAACTCGGTCCAGCTGGTGGCGGCGGAGCTCTACGGTTCGGTCACCGCCTACGGCGAGGTCAACGCGACGGGGTTCCAGGACAGCGGCACGGTGGGAATCATCCGGGATGTCACCGAGCGCTACGAGGCAAACCGTCTCCTTCGGGAGAGCCTTGGTGAGAAGGACATGCTCCTGGCGGAGATCCACCACCGGGTGAAGAACAACCTGCAGATCATCTCCAGTCTTTTGAACCTCCAGGCAACCGGCATTGAAGACTCGGTTGCTCAAGGCAGATTCGTGGACGCCCAGATGCAGATCCAGTCCATGGCGCTCATCCACGAGCATCTGTACCAGAGCGCCAGCTTCGGTGAGGTTGACCTGAGCAGCTACGTCGGGAGCCTCATCGAGTACCTCAGTTCGATCTATTCCGTTGACCCCGTGAGGGTGCGGGTTGTCCTGCAGGCGGATCCCTTTCCCATCACCATGAATCAGGCGGTTCCGGTGGCGTTGCTGCTGAACGAACTGATCTCCAACAGCCTGAAGTACGCGTTTCCCAACGGAGCGTCCGGGTCTGTCACCGTTGAGCTGAGGCTGGGGCAAGAGCAGCAGGTGAGTGTCTGTGTCCGTGACGACGGGGTGGGGTTGCCGGAGGACTTCGACATCACCTCCGGGACGAGCCTGGGGCAGACCCTGATCCAGGGACTTGCCCAACAGCTGGGCGGCAACGTGCAGATCGAGAGCAGTGGCGGTACCTGCTACTCGGTGCGCTTTCTGCTGGAGGAACCGGCCCGTTGAGGATCCATGGGCAGGAGGTGCTGGTTCGGGCGGCGGTGGTGGCAGCGGTGTTGCTTTCCGCTGGATGCATCTCCGTCCCGCCGGGGACGGGGCAACCGGCGCCGCGGCAGGCGACGGCACAGCAGCAGCCTGATGTCGGCCGCGAAGAATCCCCTGTCGCCGCCGCTGCACTGGACCTGCTGGGAGTCCGGCGCCTTCGGGTTGAGGGACGCAGGTACAATTTCGATTGCAGCGGTTCGATCCTGGCGGCGCATCACCTGGCGGGGGTGGACCTGCTGCCCCGGTTTGAACAGCACCGCGGTAACGGAGTGGCCCGGCTCTGGGAGATGGGTTCTCCCGTAGGAGAGCAGGAGATCAAGCCGGGAGACGTGGTCTTCTGGGACAACACCTGGGACCGCAACGGCTCGCGGCGCATGGACGACGAGCTGACTCACGCGGGAATTGTGGTGTCCGTGGACTCCGATGGTGGGGGAACGATGCTGGTGATGCACCACCACTACCGCGAGGGGATCGTCAACGTCCGGATGAACCTGCGTCACCCCGGGGACCTGACGCTGAATGATCCCATGCGAATGCGCTCCCAGCGGTACCGCCTGGAAGACCCATGGCTGGCCGGTGAGCTTTTTCGTGGAGCCCGCAGGCTGTACTGACCACCGGGACAGGGGCTGCGGCTGGAGCTGGTCCTGTCAGAAGGTGGCGGCGTCGATATCCGGCAGGCTCTCATCCCGCGCGGCGGCACTGACGGTGACGAAGACCCGGTTGGGCAGACACGCCGCCCATTGTCCTGAGGCGGACAGCGCCCCTGCGGCAACGCAGATCTTGTCGCGGCAGGGAGAGTCCACAAAGCGCACCGTCCCGTTCTCGATCTCCAGAATGGTATCACCCAGTGGTCCGGGAACGACGATTACCCGGTCTTCGTTGAGGGCGTAGACCAGGTCACCCTGGTCGCTGCGAATCTCTACCAGAGCAGCTGGTCCACCCCGGTCCACCGCCAGGCGGGAGAACGCCACGATCACCAGGAGAGCAACCGCGATCACCACGTAGTCGTAGGGTTTGAGGTGGACCCGGGGCCACTTCATCGTTCAGAGAGGTGCGCGGTAAACGCCCGGGCGATCTCGCTCAGGTCGTACCCGCTGGGCTCCTGATACACCCGCAGGTCAAACTCCGGAATCACCGCCAGCAGGTGGTCGAAGATGTCCGCCTGGATTCCCTCGTAGGCTGCCCAGCGCTGGTCCGAGGAGAAGACAAAGATCTCCAGGGGGATGCCGGTGGGGCCCGGCGGCAACTGCCGCACCAGAAAGGTCATATCCTGGTGGATCTGAGGGTGCTGCCGCAGAAACGCGGTGACGTAGGCGCGGAAGATCCCCAGGTTGGTCATCCGGCGGCCGCTCACCGAATCCGTCAGGTCGATGTGGTGTTCCTGGTTGTACAGGGCGATCTCCGACTCTTTCTGCGCCAGGTACTCCCTGATCCGGGAAAACCGGTGGTAGCGTGAGAGCATCTCATCGGTGACAAACGTCACCGAGCGCATGTCGATACTGATGGCGCGCTTGATCCGGCGCCCGCCGCTCTCGGTCATGCCCCGCCAGTTGCGGAAGCTGTCCGAGACGAGGGCGTAGATCGGTATGGTCGTGAACGTCTTGTCCCAGTTCTGTACCTTGATCGTCTGCAGGGTGATATCCACCACGTCGCCGTCGGCGTCGTACTTGGGCATCTCGATCCAGTCGCCGATCTGGACCATGTTGTTGGCTGAGAGTTGAACCCCCGAGACGAACCCCAGAATGGAGTCCCGGAAGACCAGCAGCAGGACGGCACTCATCGCCCCCAGTCCGCTGAGGATACCCAGGGGAGACTGGTTCAACAGGGTGGTGATCACCAGTACCGCGGCGACGATGTACAGCAACACCCGGGCGAGCTGGATGAGCCCCTTGATGGGACGCTTGCGGCTGGAAGCGCGCTCCTGGTAGATATCGTGGAGGACCTCCACCACCGAGTCCAGGGTGAACACCGAGGCGAGGATGATCCAGGCGGTGGTGGCGCGACGCACTGCCTCTGCGGCCCAGGCAACCCCTGGAAGAAGGACGTCTGCGGCGGCGAAGAGGATCAGCGCCGGGGCGATCCGGGAGAGGCGCAGCAGCACCCCCCGGTCAGCGATGCGGTCGTCCCAGGTCACCTTTGTCCGCCGGAAGAACCGGTGAATGACCCGGATGATCAGGCGCCGGGCGATGAAGTTGGCCAGCCACGCCAGGACCAGCACCACCACGGTGATGGACAGGCGCTGCAGCGCCAGGGAGGCGGCGGGGCCGAGGCCCCACGATTCAAGCAGTTCGGCGATGCGCCACCCCTCAAAACTCACCTGTATCGCCTCAGCGGCTGCGTTTCTTGTCGCGGATGTAGATGTTGTGAGCGGGGCTGTTCTCCATGGGCCGCTCGTCGATCTCAAAGAGCTGCATCGCCCGGATCAGCTCGCCCAGCTTCTTGTAGCCGACGTTGCGGGGATCGAAGTCGGGGTTGCTGTTGGCCACCTTCTGCCCTACCACCCCCAGGGAGGCCCAGCCGGTGTCGTCGGCGGCGTCTTCAATGCCGTAGCGGATCATGTTGACCAGCCGGGTGTCCTGCTTCAGGTCGTTGGCGTTGAGCTTCTTGGTGGTTGCCGTGGCCGGAGCGGCGGGTTCCTTGCTATCCTGGGGAGCCTGCTGTTGCCGCAGGATATCGTTGTAGATGAAGCGATCGCACGCCCGGACGAACGCTTTGGGGGTCTTCTGCTCGCCAAAGCCGAAGACGGTGAGCCCTTCCTGGCGGATGCGCTGCGCCAGGGGGGTGAAATCGCTGTCGCTGGAGACCAGGCAGAACCCGTCCATCCGCTCGGAATAGAGGATGTCCATCGCGTCGATGAGCATCTTCATGTCGGTGGCGTTTTTGCCGCGGGTATAGGGGTACTGCTGCACCGGCTGGATCGAGTAGTCCAGCAGAATGTTCTTCCACCCCCGCATGGCGTCGCTGGACCAGTCACCGTAGATGCGCTTGATGCTGGCAATTCCGTAGTTGGCAACCTCTTCCAGAAGCCCTTCCATGATTGCCGGCTGGGAATTGTCCGCATCGATGAGGACAGCGAGCCGTTTTTGTGTGTCTGTGTTCATAATCCCTCGCTGTCAGGCTATCCGCTGCGGTGGGCAGTGGCAAGGGTTTTCACTATATTTGGGGCCATGAATCAGTGGCTTGGCCTCGGTATCTCGTATCTGTTCATTTTTGGCCTTATCGGCGCAGCTCAGGGGCTGCTGCGGGCGGGGGTCCTGGGAGCGTCGGGAACACGCAAGGTGATCCACATCGGGGTGGCCCACTGGTGGATCCTGGCGATGATCTTCTTCGAGTCGCCTCTGGTGGCGCTGATCGGGCCGGTCTCGTTCGTGGCGATCAACTGGTGGTCCTGGCGGACCCACCTCTTCGCGGCGATGGAACACCAGGAGCACCGCCGCAACCTGGGGACGATCTGGTTTCCCGTCTCCCTGACGGTGCTGGTGTTGCTCACCTTCACCGGACTTTTTCCGCGGTGGTACGGCCTGGTGGCGATCCTGGTGCTGGGGTGGGGCGACGGCCTGGCCTCGGTGGTGGGAGAGCGGCTGGGTGGTCGGGAGGGGGCGATCCGCTTTCGCGTACCCGGGGGACGCAAGAGCGTTGCCGGCACCACCGCCGGTTTTCTGGCTGCGGGGATCGTGAC
>SKHA01000007.1 GCA_007117185.1 Spirochaeta sp.
AAGCAGAACCCGACCGTCAGCGACATTGCCGAGCGCCTGGGAATCTCCTCCAGTACCGTCTCCCGGGTACTCAACGGCTCTCCCCTGGCAAAGGACGAGACCCGCCGCAGGATCGAGCAAACCGCCCGGGAGATGGGCTACCAGAAGCGGCGGATCCGGCGGCATGGCCCGCGATCGATCCTGATGATCGCCCTGTTCATTCCCCGCTCCTCCGACGCGTACCACCGGCTCTTCTATGACCCGGCGGAGCTCATCGCCGGGCTCACCGACGGCTTCGGGGAGGTGCGTACACAGATCTCGGTGCACGTGAACCAACCCAACCCGGAGCTGTTCACCTCCAAAAAAAGCGGCAACGCCGACGCGTGTGTCTTCGGGTTCACCACCCCAACGGAGGATGTCGCCGCGCTCCTGAAGGAACGGGATATCCCCGCGGTCCTCCTGAACCGGGAATCACCCCGGGAAAACTTCGTCTCCGCGGACCACCACGCGGGGATGCAGGGGCTGCTGCGGCGCGCCGCTTCCCGGGGCAGGGAGATCCGCCCCTGCTACGTCAGCTTCACCCCCGCCCAGCCGGTGGCCCGACTGCGGGAGGAGGCGTTCCTCCAGGCGTGCTCCGCTGAACGCATCCACGCCAGCGCCGCGGACATCCTGCGGATTGACGGGGTGCACCAGATCAATCAGCCGTTCCTGCGGGAAGTGAGCCGGAAGTACAACACCGTGTTCTGTTTCAATGACTTCGTGGCGGTCTATCTGTATCAGGTTGCCATCATCTCCGGCTTCAAGGTACCTGCGGATCTGGCAATTGCCGGATACGACGACTCGCCGGTGCGGCAACTGACACCGCAGAAGATCGATTCGGTCTCACTCTCGCCGTATCTCCTGGGAAACGAAGCAGGGAAATGGCTCCGGGACGTGGTGATCGACCGCTGCACCGATCCGCTGCAGCTGTTGCTGCCGGGCGAGGTGATGCCTGGAGAAACCCTGGTCTGAACCCTTTCGATAAACCAATATCGAAAAAAACCTTTGACAGCTGGCAAGAATGGCCCCACAATTGAATAAATTGCATGCAAAAACTGCGTGCGGCAAAACAAGGAGGACTCCATGAAAATGCGAATAGTGGCTCGTACAGCGCTGGTAGCCGTGCTGTTTCTGGCTCTGGCACTGCCCCTGTGGGCCAGTGGTGCGGCGGAACAGACCCCCGAGACCTATCCCAGCGGGACAGTCACCTCGATTATTCCCTGGCCTGCAGGGGGACGGACGGACCTGGCGGCCCGTGTCTGGGCATCGTTCCTTGAACAGGAGCTGGGTGTGCCGGTTGTCATTTCGAATATGGCAGGTGCCGGTGGGGTGACCGGATCCAACACCCTGATCCGCGCCCGTCCTGACGGCTATACCTTCGGGGTACTTTCCATCTCCCTGAACCTGTCCATGTGGACCAAAACACCACCTTTCGAGTTTGAACGCCTCGAACCGGTGGCGATGCTGTTCAGCGCGCCCATGACCGTTTCGGTAGCTGCTGATTCACCGTGGCAGACCCTGGATGAGCTGATTGCCTACGGTCGGGCGAATCCGGGTGCCCTGCGCCACGCCAACAGCGGTTCCGGAACCAGCCAGCACGTAATCTCGGCAGCGTTCTTCCAGACCGCCGGAGTGGAAGTGACCCACGTGCCCTACGGAGGTGATGGTCCCGCAGCAACCGCACTGGCAACCGGCGAGGTCGAGGTGGCCGGCGCCCCCATGATCGCCATGCAGCCTTTCCTGGATGGCGGCGACGTACGGATTCTGGCTATCACCGGCGAGCAGCGCTCCCCGCTGTACCCTGATATCCCCACCGTTCGCGAGCTGGGATACGATTTCGCCCTGGAATCCTTCGACGGAATCTACGTGCCAGAGAACACGCCCCGGGCAGTGATTGATCGTCTGGACGCGGCAATTGCCCGTATGGCTCAACGCCCGGATTTCATCGAGGCGATGCACCGTATTTCCTACGAAATCGCATACCTGTCCACCGACGACTTCCGTGAGTATCTCGCAGTGGTAAACCCCCAGCTGGAACAGGTCGTAAACGGCCTGGGCTTGCGTCTGGCACCCTGACGCTTCGCCCACGCCCTGACATTCTGATTGTTACCTCCGACGTCGGGAACCTGGCGTCGGGGGATCTACCGAGAGGTACCCATGAACGAAGAAATACAGGCACCTGAAGACCCGGGGCTGCGAGTCCCCGTGGATATTCCCGTAGCCGTTGCGGTGTGTGCCCTGGTGGGCTACATCCTCATCAGCACCACCGCCTTTCCCGATGTGGAGTGGAACCGCGGCGGCAGTCCCGGGTTCTACCCACGGATTCTGGCAATCCTTCTTACCATTTTTGCAGCGTCGATGGTGTGGAAAAGCAGACGATCCCCGACGATCGCCGTGTTTCCTCACCGCCGCCGGGCAATCTATCTGATTTCGTGTATCGGTGGGTCTGTGCTCATGCCGCTTGTGTTGATGCCCCTGCTGGGTTTTCGCATCGCTGCGTTTATGTTCATGTATCCGGTCATGCTTGCCGGGCGTTCAACCCGTCCGACACGACGGGATCTGCTCCTTACCGCGGGGGTAGCGGTTCTGGTGACCACCATCATCTATGTGGCCTTCGTCTATCTTGCCCGGGTACGCCTGCCCCGCGGCGCCATCACCAACTGGTAGGGGGAACGATGCAGTACATCCAGGAAACATTTGCCCTCTGGTCCAGCGGTATTCACATCTTCACGTCCTTCGACACACACCTGCTGATCTTTGTAGGATCGGTGATCGGCTTGCTCTTCGGAACGCTGCCGGGGCTCTCTTCCAGCATGGCCCTGGCGATTTTCATCCCCTTCACCTTCGGGTTTACCCCCCATCAGGGGATCGCGTTTCTCATCACCATCTACACCACCTCGGTATTCGCCGGCGCCCTGGCGGCGATCCTGGTGAATATTCCCGGAACACCGTCTTCGATAAGTACCGGTTTTGACGGCTACCCCATGGCACAGCGCGGAGAGGCCGGACGGGCGGTGGGTATTGCCACCGTCGCATCGGCGCTGGGGGGGCTGGTGGGGCTCATCTTCCTGATGGTGTTCTCTCCGATGATCGTGCTGCTGGCACGGCGTTTCGGATCCTGGGAGTACGTGCTGCTGGCGGTGATGGGGGTGACCATGATCTCCTACATCTCCAAGGGCAGCATCATCAAGGGGCTCCTGGGGGGTACTCTGGGGCTCTTCATCGCCACCATCGGTGAGGATCCCATCATTTCCTATCCGCGATTCTCCTTCGGTACGTACCAGCTGCTCGGGGGGATCGACTTCGTGGTGATTCTCATCGGACTTTTTGGTCTTGCCGAGGTATTCCTGCAGCTGGAAAAACACATCCGAGCGGAGCCGGTGGTGCAGACGGTGAGCGGATTCGGCCGCAGCTTCCGGGATGTACTCTCGCGACCGGTGTGCCTCATCCGCTCGTCCCTGATCGGCACGGTAATCGGAGCGATTCCCGCGGCGGGGCCATCCATCGCCAGTGTGGTGAGTTACGGGGTGGCGAAACGAAGCTCCCGCAACCCGGAAGAGTTCGGTAACGGCAGTATTGATGGCATCCTGGCGGCGGAGTCTTCCAATAACGCCAGTGTGGGTGGGGCTCTCATACCCATGATGACCCTGGGGATACCCGGTGACCCCATGACGGCGGTGCTTATCGGGGCGCTGCTGGTACACGGACTCTCTCCGGGACCTCGACTCTTCACGGACAATCCGGCGTATGTCTCGGCGGTCTATCTGTCCTATGCAATTGCCCTGGTGTGGGTGCTGATCAACGGACTGCTGGGAGCCAGGTGGTACGCCAAGCTGTTGTCCATCCCCCGTCATGTTCTGCTGCCGATGATCATGGTGCTGTGCATGGTGGGGTCCTACTCCCTGAACAGCAACCTCTTTGATGTCTTGATCATGGTGATCTTCGGGGTCATCGGGTATCTGCTGCAGAAAGCTGCCATCTCCCCAGCGCCGATCATTCTGGGGGTGGTGCTGGGTCCTATGTTCGAGACCAACCTGCGGCGATCCATGATTCTCTCCCGGGGAAGCTTTATGCCCTTCGTTACCCGTCCCATGTCCCTGGCGATCCTGGCAGTGATCGCCTATATCATCGTCAGCTCGGTGAGGCAGGCGCGGCGCGCCGGTAAGAACAGCTCCGGCGTGTAAGTGCCCCGTCGCAACTATTCTTCCGCTGGCCTCCGTTTTGCGGTAGGATTCAACAGGGGGTACCGCAACCATGCAATGGCTTTTTACCCTGGCCCTGCTGGCAGTTCCGCTGGGGCTGGCTTTTTTCGTGTTTCGCCGGTTCTATAGACAACACACGGTACAGCAGCACGCTGTGGATACCGCTGTGGCTGCAGGGGGTTGGACGATCACCCGTTCAGACCGGCGTTACCTCTGGCAGATCACCGGCACGTTTCAGGGCCACCCTTTCGAAGCCACCTGCACTCGTCCCCACCAGAGCGCCGGTGGCACACGGTCACCCAACAGCCAGCGTGCCACCGTCACAGTGCAAATGCCCGGGGGTGGGGTACTCCTGGAGCCTCAGGCCCTTGAGAATCTGCCCGCTTTTGTTCGCCAGGTAGCCACGCCATTTTCTCCCCCGGGAGCAGAAGAGATTCGCCGCACCGGTTCCAGCGCGCCAGTTGCTCCGGGTGCCGATGGAAGCAACCCCCAGTGGGGCGGATACCTGATCTGGACAACCGGAGGTGATAGTCCGGTACCCTCCGCCGAGTTGCTGGAACAGCTCACCGGCTACATCCGTCGGAAAACCCCGGTGGTGGCGTCCTGGTGGCAGGACACCCTGACCATAACCGTCGGGGGCAGCACCGCCAGCGATCCGCTGCCCCTGCTTTCTCTGACCGACGTTCTTGTTGCGCTCTATGCGCGTAGTTAGCTGCCCACCGGGAGCGCTACTCAGGGATTCGGTTTATTGGCTTGCCTGTTACGACGATTTCTCGACGGTGGACCTCGGGTTCAGGATGATCTCCGAGGGAACGGTGGATATCCTCATGCCTCTCGAGGGGCAGGCAGCGATCACCGTGGGCGAGTCCGGCGATCCTTCCATACCGGTTACCGAACCTGCACTTGTGGGCCCACAAACGCGCTACAGCATCTACGATACCTCCCGGTGTTCCCGGGCACTGGGAATCGTCTTCACACCCGGCGGTGCCGCCAGGTTCTTCGGTCCGCACATCGGCGACCTCACCAACACAGTTGTCTCCGCCCGGGATGTTTTCGGACCGGCGTTTTCCGTCCTGTATGAACGCCTTCGAAATGAGTCCGACCCCGGACGCCTCTTCGTTATCGTTCAAGAGTTTCTCAATCGACGGCTGCAGCCGAAACTGGCCTACACCAGCGAGATCGATTACGCTATTTCGGCGATCAGACGCGGCGAGACCCGCAACAGGTCCCTCGTCGATTTTGCCGAGAATACCATCGGGTTTTCCCACAAGCACTTCGTGGAGCTGTTCCGGCGCTACACTGGTCTGACACCCCGGCGCTATCAACAGATCGTTCACTTCAATGGCATGCTGGAGCAGAACCGTCTGTTACCGCAGGCAACATGGCAACAGCTGG
>SKHA01000115.1 GCA_007117185.1 Spirochaeta sp.
AGCCAGCAGTTCGGTGTACTGCCTGATCAGGGCGTTCTGGGGCTGAGTGAGAATTTTGAAAAACTCCTCCGCTTCCAGGGGCTCCAGCTCCACCCGCAGAGGAAAGCGCCCCTGCAGCTCAGGTATGAGGTCGCTGGGCTTACTCATGTGAAATGCCCCGGCGGCGATGAAGAGGATATGGGAAGTATCCACCGCTCCGTGTCGGGTGTTCACCTGACACCCCTCCACGATGGGCAGGATGTCCCGCTGGACCCCTTCGCGACTCACGTCTGCGGAGCTGCGTCCTTCCCGGGTGGCAATCTTGTCGATCTCGTCGATGAAGATGATCCCGGTGTTCTCGATGCGATCCTTCGCCAGCTCAGCGGCCTGCTCGGTATCGACCATCTTTTCCGATTCTTCCTGCAGGAGTTGCTCCCGGGCCTGCCGAACGGTCATACGGCGTTTCTTCTTCTTGTTGCCGAAGATGTTTCCCAGGTTGCCCAGGCTTCCCAGATTGAGGTCCAGTTCTTCCATGTTGTTACCGGCGAAGATCTCTATCGCCGGGTTGGCCGGGCGGGAGGAGGCGATCTCCACATCTTTGTCCTCCAGTTTCCCGGCACGGAGCATCTCCCGGAAACGCTCCCGGGTGTGGGAAGAGACGTTCTTGCCGGTCCCGTCTTCCGTCCCTTCGGACCCCTCAACAGCCGGAACGATCCCGGGTAGCAGCGCATCCAGGAGGATCTCTTCGGCCCGCTGGGCCGCCTTCTCCCTGACCTGCTCCCTGAGTTCGTCCTTGACCATGGTTATGGCCACCGACATCAGGTCACGAACCATGGATTCCACGTCCCGGCCGACGTATCCGACCTCTGTGTATTTGGTGGCTTCAACCTTGACGAAGGGCGCCCCGGTCAAGCGGGCCAGGCGCCGGGCGATCTCCGTCTTGCCCACCCCGGTGGGACCGATCATGATGATGTTTTTGGGAGCCACTTCATCCTGGAGCTCTTCGGGCAGTCGCTGCCGCCGCATGCGATTCCGCAACGCGATGGCTACCGCTTTCTTGGCCTTCATCTGACCGATGATATGCCGGTCCAGCTCGGCGACGATCTGTTTGGGGGTCAGGTCTTCCAGTTTCACGTAAGCTCCTCCAGGGTAATCGATCCGTTGGTGTAGACGCAGATCTCACCGGCGATGGTCAGGGCGCTGCGGGCGATCTCGGCGGCGGTGAGCTCGGTATTCTCCAGGAGCGCCCGCGCCGCTGCCAGTGCGTAGGTTCCGCCGGAGCCAATCGCCAGGACACCGTGTTCCGGCTCCAGCACGTCGCCGGTTCCGGAGATGAGCAGAATCCGCTTGTTGTCCGCTACCAGAAGCATCGCCTCCAGGCGGCGGAGCATACGGTCCGTTCGCCACTCTTTGGCCAGCTCCACGGCGCTGCGCATCAGGTCGCCGCCGTACTCTTTAATGCGAACCTCGAAGCGCTCAAAGAGGGTGAACGCGTCTGCCGTTGCCCCGGCAAACCCCACGGCGATGCGCCCGTCGTAGATCGTGCGAACCTTCCGGGCGTTACCCTTCATCACCGTCTCTCCCAGGGAGACCTGACCGTCACCGGCCATGGCAACCACGCCATTCCGGCTCACCGCGACGATGGTTGTACTGCGTATCGTCCGTTTCATTGTTTCTCCTTGTGGTGATCGCCGCCGTTCTGGCGCCGGGCGTGAGGGTGGGCCTCCCGGTAGACCCGTTGCAGCCGGTCCATCCCCACGTGGGTGTAGACCTGGGTGGTAGAGAGTCGACTGTGACCCAGCAGCTCCTGCACAACCCGGATATCCGCACCGTGATTCAGGATGTGGGTGGCAAAGCTGTGGCGAAACCCGTGGGGGGTAAGGTGTTTGCTCAGACCGGTCTCGCTCAGGCGCTGGGAGATGATCCCCGCAGCGCCCCGGGGGGTAAGCCGTCCGCCGCGAAGGTTGACGAAGAGCGCCTTGCAGGTATCCAGACCGCGTCGCAGAAGGAACTCGTGACGGTAGGGCAGGTACGCCCGCAGGGCGTCGAAGGCGACATCGCCAAGGAAGACGAAACGGTCCTTGCCGCCCTTTCCATGGACCAGGAGCGCCCGTCGGCGAAAGAGCAGATCGTCCACGTTGGCGCTGCAGATTTCGGTGATCCGCGCGCCGGTGGAATAGAGAATCTCCAGGAGCGCCCGGGTGCGCAGCCCTGCAAAGTCCTCCCGGTCGATCCGCAGCATCTCCTCCATCTCCTGCTCGAAGAGGGTCTCCGGCAGGCGCCGGGGCGTCTTCACACTCCGCACGGACGCAGCGGGGTTGTGGGAAACAGTCCCCTCGCCGACGAGAAACGTGAACAACCCCCGCAGCGCCGAGAGCCGCCGATTGACACTGGTTGCCGCCAGGCGCTGCTCGCCCATTACCCGCACCCACCGCCTCACCAGCGGCGTTGTGACATCACCAACGGACTGGGTGTCCTCGGCGCCAGCGAAAGCGGCAAAAACTGAGAGATCGTTCCGATACGCTTCTACTGTGGCTGACGCCAGCCGTCGTACCCGCTCCAGATAGTGCAGATATCTCTGTGTTGCTTCAGCCACGTTCACCGGTGCTCCTCCTGTTTCGTGGAAAGACCAGCGAAGAGGGACAGCTTCGCTTCCTGGGCACGACGGAGCAACTCTGCGGTACGTGCTTCATCTGCCGGCTCCGCCAGGATTCGCTCCTGCAGAACCTCGCCCACCGTCTCTATCAGCCGTGCTCCGTCGTCCAGAAGCTGCCGACACCCACTCCAGCTGCGCCCCACAGTGTGCACCAGCACATCCCGTCCCTCAGCCAGGGCGAACTCCGCGGAGATGAGCGCCCCTGAAGGGGATGGAGCCTGAACCACCACCAGAACCTGGCTCAACCCGACAACAATGCGGTTGCGTGCGGGGAACTGGTACCGGGCGGGGGGCGTCCCCGGAGGGTATTCGCTGAGCAGCAGCCCTCCCCGAGCGACGATTTCCCCGGCCAGCTCTTTATGCTCCACCGGATAGATCCTGTCGATGCCACACCCCAAAACGGCGATCGCCGGAGCGGCGCCGGCAGCCACGTCGGCCTCGGCCCCCGCAGCAGCGCCGGTCACGCTCACGTCGCACTCGCCGTACTCTCCGTGGCCAGTCTGCGCTCCAATCACTCCTCGATGAGCCGCTCCGTCGATACCCCGAGCCAGCCCGCTGACCACAGCCACACCGGAGGCGGCCAGGCTGGCACCCAATTCCGCTGCGGCGGACAGCCCGGTCTGATCGGGCCTTCGTGTTCCCACTACCCCGACGCGGGGATAGTTCAACGCCCCCAGGTCACCGCGTCCGAAGAGAATCGCCGGCGGGTCGTACACCAGGGCCAGATGTTCCGGGTACGCCTGGTCACCAACCCACAGCAGGTGCCGGTCCGAGCCACCTTGCAACCACCACCGCAACCGGGAAACCCCCCTGGCAAGGCGCCGTGGATTCCATTGGGAACGGAGAGGACGGCCGATGCGTCGTTCCACGTCCAGGTGAGTCAACCCGGTCAACGTCGCTGCGTCCGGAGTCTGCGTCAGCAGTCGAACCCGGTCCTGCGGCTGCAGAGCGGAACACTGGGAGACCATGAGCAGCGCCTCTTCCTCGGGGCGTTTGTGTTGGCGGGCGGAACTGCGGATATCCATCAGTTTCCTCTCCTCAGTGCGTCCCGGTTTTCACCGGCGCGACTGCGCTGTTCCGCGGAGGTCGCGTTCCTGGCGATCTCGTCGTAGATCGTCTCCGCTTCCGTGGTCTGCCCGAGGCGGACCAGAATGTTCGCCAGCAGGAATCGAGGAGCCATGTCACCGGTCTCGATCCGGGTGAGGTGGCGTACCGGCTCCAGCGCCTCCACCGGGCGATTCAACTCGAACGCCAGGAGTACCCCCAGGCCGTAGAGAGCTTCCCGATAGTTCGGATCCAGACGCAACGCCCGGCGGTACATCTCTTCAGCGAGGACAAGACGATCCTGCCGCTCGCCGGAGATCGCGTGTCCTGGAGCGGATCGAGCGGCGGCAACACCAGCCAGGTAATAGAGCACAGGGTTTTCCGCCTGGAGCGCCATCGCCCGTTGCAGCGCCTCCAGGGCAGGGCCGAAGAGCCCCTGCTGCATCAGCTCGTTTGCCAGAAGCTTGTTCAGCGACGCAGACTGGCTCATCGACTGGATCAGCTCGTCGATCTGCTTCTCGTAGCGCTGAACGTCCCGCCGGAGCTCCTGCACCCGCTCGGTGGGTACCGGAACACCCTCGTACGCAGTAGGTTCGGTGGCGATGAGGAAATCGAGGGCCGGCTCGACATCTTCTGAGGCACACCCGGGGAACACCACCGGAAGAATCAGAACGGCGAGGAGTATTGCCAGTTTTCGTACCCGATCCGTTCCGGTGTGTTGCATCAGTATCCCTCTCCCCCTCCACCAATTACTGTCCCGTCTGGAGCTGACGCTTGCGCGAGAATGGAAACAGTTGCGGAAGCACCGATCCTGTCGGCCCCGGCAGCGATGCACCCCCGGGTAAATTCCAGATCCCGGATACCACCGGCGGCTTTCACTCCCCGGGTCTCACCGGCGACGAGACGCAGCATCTGAAGATCTTCCACGGTGGCGCCACCACCGGCGAACCCGGTAGATGTCTTCAGAATGGCCGCACCGGCGTGAACCGCCGCAGCAGCCGCCTTGACCCGCTGCTCCGGGGTGAGGAGAAACACCTCCAGGATCACCTTGACGATGCGGGGGCCCGCAGCGGTCACAACTGCGGCCACGTCGTCGTACACCCGGTTGATATCGCCGTCGCGCATCCGCCCCAGCGGGATCACCATATCGAACTCGGTGGCTCCGCACCCCGTGGTGATCTCCACATCAGCCACTTTCGCCGACGTACTCTGGTAACCCAGGGGAAATCCGACGACGGTACAGACCTCAACCGGACTCCCCTGCAGCGCCGCGGCACACAGTTCAACCCGGTCCGGGGGAACGCAGACGCTGCGGGTCCCCAACTCGCGGGCCTCTGCGCACAACTGGAGGTACTGATGTTCCTGAGCGTCGGGCTTCAGCAGGGTGTGATCGAAGAATCGCGACAGTTCCATACCTGAAGCGGCCCGGGCGTCTCCGTTCCACTCACAGGCCGGCCTGCCCGCAGCGATCAGGGCCGTTGTCGTCTCCTCACAGGTGCGAAGAATCATCGCGTCGGTCATGCCTCTTCTCCTTCCACCGTTCCCCGAGGATGGTAGCGGCGGTGATAGTCCCGCAGGTCCTCGGTGTCGATGTGCGTGTAGATCTGGGTGGTCCCCATATCGGCGTGGCCCAAAAGCTCCTGCACCGCCCGCAGGTCCGCTCCACCCTCCAGCAAGTGGGTGGCGAAGCTGTGGCGCAGGGTGTGCACTTTCGCATCGATACCGGAGCTTCTGGTGAGCTGGTGAAAACGCTTCCACATTCCCTTGCGGGAGAGGCGCCGACCAAGCCGGTTGAGAAACACCGCCCGCTCGGACGCGCTGGTGACCAGCTGGGGCCGGGCATCCCGAAGGTAGACCCGGATCCAGCGCAGCGCTTCGTCACCCAGGGGAACCATCCGCTCCTTGTCGCCCTTGCCGAGAACCCGAACGAGAC
>SKHA01000126.1 GCA_007117185.1 Spirochaeta sp.
CGAGAAGACGGTGCCGAACTCGGGAGTCCGCCGCAGGTTGAGCAGCAGTTCATCCCCCAGGCGGGTCCGGTAGCTGACACGCTGCACAACGAGGATACCTTCAGGCGGGGGATCAAGGGCGGCAAAACGTCGGTGAATCAGCCCCAGCGCCTCCTCCAGAGGCTGCGCTCCCTCAGGTGGCAGCAGAACACCTCCAGCCTTGCCCTTATGGGGCACCTGCCGGGCGGCGATCTTGAGAACCACCTGCGCCGACGGGTCAAAATCCGATGGAACCTCCGGGGCACCCTCCCGGGGGAACGGGAGAAGCCGCCAGGCCGGCACGGCCACGCCGAACCGTTCCAGCAGCTGGTACACCTCGTGCTCCATCAGGATCGTTCTTTCCTCCATTTCGGGTATCCTCCGGGAAAAGATTGCCACGTCTGCGGCGGTAATCACAAGCTTGTTGTTTACGGTTGCGAATTTATAGCTGTACAATCTCGAGATGAAAACGTTGAGCAAGCGCGTCAAGATCGGCTACGGGATCGGCGACCTCGGGGGCAACCTCTTCTTCACCATGACTGGTTTCTATCTGCTCTTTTATCTCACCGACGTAGTGGGGCTGGCGGCGGGGCTGGCCGGGACGGCGTTGATGATCGGCAAGGTCTGGGACGCCATAACCGACCCGGTTACGGGCTACCTCTCCGACCGGACCCGGGGGCGCTTCGGACGACGCCGCCCGTGGATGTTCGTGGGGATCTGGGTCACCTGGGGGGGGCTGATCTGGATGTTCTCGCCACCGGTAGGGTCTGTGTTCCTGTGGGTCGTGCTGGCAAACTGTCTGCTCAACACCGGCTATACCTTCATAAACATCCCTTACGGCGCCCTCACCCCGGACCTCACCACCGACTTCAACGAGCGCACCGTCCTGAACGGATACCGCATGTCTTTTGCGGTGGTAGGGACGTTCATCGGCGCCGGGGTGGTCCTGACCCTGGTGGACGCCTTCGGCGGTGGTACCGCCGGGTGGACGGGGATGAGCGCCGTGATCGGAGGTATTATCGCCGCGTCCACGTTGACGGTGATCCTGAGCATCCGGGAGACCCCGCATACTGCGGTCTCGCCCCCGGAAGGGCTCATCACCTCCCACCTGCAGGTTCTCAAACTGAAGCCGTTTCTCCTGGCGCTGGTTCCCTGGGCGCTGCACATTACCGGCGTCAACATCATCCAGGGCGCTCTGCTCTACTATTTCCGTTTCATCTACGGCGACGCCGCAGCGTTCCAGATCGCGTTACCCATTCTCCTGGCCAGCGCCATCGTGTTCATTCCAGTCTGGGTGAAGATCTCCGGTCGCATCGGCAAGCGTGCCAGTTACAACATCGGGATGGGCATCTTCGCGACGTCGATCCTGGCGTTTTTCCTGGTGGGACATCTCTCCGGCCCGTGGATCGCCTTTGTCATCATGGGAATTGGAGGGATCGGCTTCGCCACCCAGTACGTGATGCCCTATTCGATCCTGCCGGACGTTGTTGAGTACGACTACGCCGAGACAGGTGTCCGCCGGGAAGGGGTGTTTTACGGCCAGTGGACGTTCATGTCCAAGATCGGTCAGGCTCTGGGGCTGGCAATCAACGGCTGGATTCTCTCCCTCTTCGGCTATCGCGAGTCCGTAGCAGGGGTATTCATGGAGCAGAGCGAGTCAGCCCTGCTGGGGATCCGCCTCATAGCGGGACCCATACCGGCGTTCTTCTTCATCTGCGGGATCATCGTGCTGCGCTTCTACCCCATTACCAACGAGTACTACCAGAAAATTATGGAGAAGATCGCCGCCACCGAGGCGGCGGCGCTACAGGGAGCCCCCCGTCCCTGAGCCCAGGATAACGGCGGCGGTCATGAGCAGCTGCCCGGCGTAGTAGGTGGGCATGATCCACAGCTGCTCGGCCGTCAGGGGGCGCCGGAAGAGGTTGTGAGCGATCAGGCTGTCTGAAAGGTAGATGAACACCGTGCCGGCGAGGATGAGCGACGGCACGGCGGCACCGGTGGGGGCCCCACCAGCGCCACCGGCGATGAAATACCAACCGCCCCCTAAAAGAAGCGCCGTCGCCACCACCATGTACGCGACAACCGCTCCGTGCAGCCCCGGGGGGACTGTCCGCAGTGTACGGTACTGTGCCAGCGCAAGAGCCAGGGCCAGGGCCAGAACCACAGCGCCCACCACCGGCGCCGCAGCCGCCACCGACGCAGCGGATACGCCGATCAGCACCACCGCGTAGAGCAGGTACGCCAGCAGAAAGAAGACCAGTCCGGCAACAAAGGTTCTGCTGTTGTCCACCGGGGCCAGCAACCAGTCCGCCACCGTCGCCAGCGCCAGAGAGGCGACAAAAAACCACCAGATCCCCTGCCCGCCGGAATCGGCTGCCGCAACGACGACGGCGGCGGCGGCGATCACCGTCAGGAGCGCGGTGACCACCGTCTTGATCACCCGCACCCCCGGCGTCTTCCGGTGTCCCATCACGGTGGCGACCACCGCAATGGCCGCCGGAACGATCAGTATCGCCAACGACATAGCCGTTCCCTAGAGGGCGCTCTCCATCACCCGATTCAGGCGCTTGACGAACTCCGCCGGCTCCTGCAGCGCCTCGCCCTCTACCAGCAGCGCCTGGTCCAGCAGCAGGAACGCCGCGTCGGCGAAGCGGGCATCATCTTCAAGACTCTTCATACTCGTTACAATTGCGTGGTCCGGGTTGATCTCCAGGATCGGCTGCACCTCCGGCAGATCCCGTTGCCCCATCGCTTTCATCATCTGGGCCATCTTCATGGTGGGGTCGTTCTCGTCCACCACGATACAGCTGGGGCTGTCGGCCAGGCGCACCGAGGTGACCACGTCCTTGACCCGATCTCCCAGGACACTCTTCATGCGCTCGATAACCGGCTTCAGCTCCTCGTCCTTGGCGCTGTCTTTCTTCTCGTCCAGGTCGTCCCCGGCGTCGGAGCGATTCACACCCTTGAGCTCGGTCTCCTTGTAGGTACCCACCATGGGGATGACCAACTCATCCACGTCCTCGGACATGATCAGAACTTCGATATCCTTCTTCCTGTACGCCTCCAGGAGGGGAGAGTTCCGCAGGGTCTTGTCGTTGTCGCCGGTGATGTAGTAGATCGCCTTCTGATCCGGGAGCATCCGCTCTTTGTACTCCGCCAGGCTGGTCCAACCCTCCGCTTTGGTGCTGCGGAAGCGAACCAGGTCCAGCAGCTGCTCACGGTTACCGTAGTCCGAGTACAGCCCCTCCTTCAGGGGACGGTTGAACTGCTCCACAAACTCGAGCCACTTCTCCGGCTCCTCCTGGGCCACCCGGGCAAACTCACCGAGAAGCTTCTTCACCGAGCTCTCCCGGATCTTGGCCAGGATCCGATTCTGCTGCAGGATCTCCCGGCTCACGTTCAGCGGCAGATCCTCAGAGTCGATCACCCCGCGGACAAACCGCAGGTACGTGGGCATCAGCTCCTTCTCGTCGTCGGTGATGAAGACCCGCTTCACGTAGAGCTTCACCCCCGGGCGGTAGTCAACCTGATACATGTCAAAGGGCGCCTTCTTCGGCACGAAAAAGAGGGTGGTGTACTCCATCGTCCCCTCGGCCCGGGTGTGCAGGTGAAACAGGGCGTCTTCGGTGTCGTGGCTGATGGTCTTGTAGAACTCCTGGTACTCCTCGTCGGAGATCTCACTCTTGGAGCGCTTCCACAGCGCGCTGGCGCTGTTGACCTGCTCCACAGTGGGCGTCTTGCCCTTCTCTTTGCCCTTGTCGTCGTAGTCGGTCTTTGTGTAGTGCAGAAAGATCGGGAAGGCGATGTGGTTGGAGTACTTCTTGATGATCTGCTCGATCTGCCAGCGCGAGGCGTACTCTTTGCCTTCCTCGCCGAGGTGCAGCGTTACAGTGGTGCCGCAGCTCTCCCGCTGCGCCTCTTCCAGATCGAACTCGCCCTTGCCGTCGCTGCTCCACTTCCAGGCACCTTCTTCACCGGCTTTGCGGGAGACAACCTCCACCCGGTCGGCAACCATGAAGACCGAGTAGAACCCGACGCCGAACTGACCGATCAGGTTAGAATCTTTGCGGCTGTCCCCGGTGAGCTGCCCGAGAAACGCTTTGGTGCCGCTTTTGGCGATCGTTCCAAGACTCTCGATCAGCTCATCCCGGTTCATGCCGATGCCGGTGTCGCTCACTGTCAGGGTTTTGGCGTCGCCCTCTTCGGAAAACTCGATGTCGATCCGCGGGTCAAACGAGAGGTCCTTGAACGCCTGATCAGTAAGAGTCAGGTACTTCAACTTGTCCAGCGCGTCGCTGCTGTTGGACACCAGCTCGCGCAAAAATATCTCCTTGTGGGAGTACAGCGAGTGGATGATGAGGTGCAAGAGTTGGTTTACTTCGGTCTGAAATTGATGGGTAGCCATGGATATCCCTCCTGGGCATCGTGTGATGTAGTGTGCAATTAGATTACCGGGAATATACCAAGAACGGCCGCTTTCAGGCAAATATCCCGTTTGTTGCGGCCTCACCGCCGCCGTGGTATTCTGATTGGGGAGGATACCAATGAGTTACAACTTTTCTGCGGAACAGGCCCAGTTCGGCGCCGGTTTCTTCGTCTTTTTCCTTGTTGCCGCGCTGCTGTACATCCTAGTGGGATGGAAAATCTTCTCTAAAGCGGGCAAGCCCGGGTGGGCGGTGATCGTCCCCATCTACAACATCGTTGTCTATCTGCGGATCATCGGAAGGCCGGTGTGGTGGATCATCCTTTTCTTCATCCCCTTCGTCAACTTCGTTGTGATGATCATCATGGCGGTGGACTTGGCCAAGAGTTTCGGCAAGGGAACCGGATTCGCTATCGGGCTGATCCTCCTGCCGATCATCTTTTATCCTGTCCTGGCGTTCGGTGGGGCCCGTTACGCCGGACCGGCTGGGTCCTGATCAGAACGTGAGATACAGAATCACGCTATTGCGGTCCACGTTATAGCGCAGGCGCTTCTCCTCGGGAAGTCTTTCCCGGGAGACCCGCCGAAATCCAATGGACTCAAACCAGTCGGCGGTCCGCGTGGTGAGAACGAAGACGCCCAGCAGTTCCCGCTCCCGGGCCATCTCGATCAGAAAGAGCACGATCCGCCGCCCTATGCCCAGCTCCTCAAAGTTGGGGTCCACCGCGATGGCGGCGATCTCTCCTTCGCCGGTGGCGTACTCGTGCAGCGCGCCGCACCCGTGAATACGACCGTCCGTCTCGTGCACCACATAATCCTGGTGCCTGGCCAGGATGTCTTCCTCAGTCCGGGCGATGAGGGCGCCGCTGGCTACCAGGGGATTCAGCAGCTGCAAAATCTTGCCGACCTCGTCGGTACGCATTGAGCGGATGCTCTGGTACACGTTGGCGTGGATCATCGTGCCGACGCCGAGGTTGCTGAACACCTCCACCAGAATCACTCCGTCCTGGCTGCCGTCGACGATGTGCACGCGGTTCACGCTCTTCTGCGCCGCCAGATAGGCCAGGCGTACGTACTCCAGGCTCTCTCGATTGCCGTCGTGATAGCCGCTGGGATGGGGCGCCGCCACCG
>SKHA01000199.1 GCA_007117185.1 Spirochaeta sp.
ATGCCCTGCCGCTGTACTTCCTCTTCTTCCTGATGATGGCTATGGGGGAGGTGCTCTTTCATGGGTGGGTGCAGCAGCGCATCGAATCGGATGGCCGGGCTACCGTCTCGTCCCTGGTGTCGCTGGTATACGAGGCGCTGGGGTTGGGGCTGATTCTCCTTTCCGGGCCGGTATCCCTCCGTCACGGGCTGCCGGCGGTGTTCATCGCCGGCGGGGTGGTGGCAATCGCGGCGGCGTCGGTGTTGGGCGGGTGGTACCTGCTGGAGGGGCGGTTCACAAGGGCGACCAGCGACCATGGATGAGCCGGGGATCAAGCGTATTGGATGGTGAATATGGAATGCTTGACTAAAAATATATAACAGTCATATAGTCGAAGTATGCCACGACGATTTCGCGAAGACGAAGAACAACGCATTCGAGCCGCTCTGCTCGACGCGGGGCGGTCCATCATGGGCCAGCGGGGGGTGCGCAAGACCACCATCGATGATCTTGCCCGCACCGCGGGGATCTCAAAGGGGAGTTTCTACCGCTTCTTCCCCGGCAAGGAGGCGCTGGCTCTGACGGTGCTGGCGGAGTGGGAGCGGGAGTTTCACGCCGAACTGAACCGCTTCTTCGCCCGGGAAGACCCCCGCAGCGTGGGCACGATGGCGGATGTGCTGCACCGGGTCTTTCTGGAGTTGTTTCCCCGGCGGGTTATGGAGACCGGGGTGGCCGCCCTGCTGGACCCCGAAGAGATCGCCTGGCTCGCCACCCACGCAGATCCGGAACACCGGGAGCAGATGGACCGGCAGGATCTGCGGCTCTTTGAACACCTGCAGCAGTTCTTTACCCGGGCGGGGCTGGCGCCGTGCATCCCGGAGGCCGAGATCCTTGCGGGTCTGCGGCTCCTCTTCGAGGCGGGGATGCACGCCATGCAGGCCCCTCGGGAGGGTATCCTCACGGCGGAGCACCACAGCAGCGCCTTTCTGCACCTGATTCGCGGGTTTGTGGCCGAGGCGTTTCGGCAGGTGGCGCGGGACGCAGGCCTGCCGGATGGGGGGCAGTCATGAGCGCCGCCGCCCACGACGAGGCCCTGGTGAAGGTGCAGGACCTCTCGTTCCGCTATCCCCGCGCTGGTGAGCCAACCCTACGGGGACTCTCGTTTGCCCTCGCCGCGGGAGAGATCTACGGCTTTCTCGGGCCCAGCGGTGCAGGCAAGTCCACCACCCAGAAGATCCTCTACCGCCTGCTGCCGGGCTACTCCGGCTCCGTCATGATCGAGGGCAGGGAGATTCGTGAGTGGGGGCCCGAGTTGTACACCCGCACCGGCATCGGTTTCGAGACCCCCAACCTCTACCAGAAACTCACCGGTCGGGAGAACCTCGCCTTCGCCCTCTCCCTCCACCGCTGCCACCCCATGCCGGATGTGGACGCCGCGGCGGAGCGGCTGGGGTTGACTGCGGCGCTGGACAAGCGCGTTGATCAGTACTCCAAGGGGATGCGCATGCGCCTGGCGTTCATCCGCGCGGTCCTCCACCGGCCGGCACTCCTCTTCCTGGACGAACCCACTTCGGGGTTGGAACCCCTCTGGTCCCGGCGGGTGAAGGACTGGATCCTGGAGTTGAAGGAGCAGGGTACCGCGGTCTTTCTCACCACCCACGCGATGGAGCTGGCAGACGAACTGTGCGATACCGTAGGTTTTCTGGTGGACGGCACCCTGGCGGTGCAGGACAACCCCGGGACGTTGAAGCGGGAGCACGGCCATCCCGGGTGCGTAGTTACCGGCCGGGATGCCAGCGGCGCACCGTGCCGACGGGAGATCAGCTATCGGGAGCTGCAGACCGCTGCACCCCTGCATGAGTTCAGCGTTGTCGAGTCTGTCATCACCGGAGAGCAGACCCTGGAGCAGGTGTTCCTGCGGGTAACCGGACGATCCCTCACGGGGCAGGAGCAGTGAGCGCGCCCCGACTGGTGGCCATGGAGATCCGCCTGCAGTGGCGCCAGGGATTCCATGGGGTATATCTGGTGATGACGGGTGTCTTTCTCCTCGTCCTGGCGGCGTTGCCTCCGGAGCTGCGCGCCGGAGGATTTCTGCTGGTTGTGCTGCTGGACCCCGCCCTGATGGGGTTCTTCTTTGCCGGGGCGCTGGTGCTGCTGGAGCGTGACCAGGGGATCTTGCAGTTCGTGGTGACCCGGGGGCGGGGGTTCGCCCCGTGGTGGCGCGCCAAAGTGGCGGCCATCGGGGTGCTGGCGCTGGTGGTGGTGACGGCGCTCTACGGGGTGGCGTCCCGTCTGGGGTTCATCTCTCTGGACGCCGGCGGGCTGGCATCGGTTGCTTTGGGGCTCACCCTGACGCTGCCCCTCTTTTTCAGCCTGGGGGTGGTCCTTGCCGCGTGGAAGCCCCGGGTGATCGACTATTTTGTGTACTCCAGCATCGTTCTGACGCCGTTCATGTTTCCCCTGCTGGCGTTCACCGGGGCACCCGCCCGGTGGTGGGCAGGGTACTGGGGCGTTGTGTCTCCCCTGTGGGGTGGTGTGGTGCTGTTCCGCGGTGCTATCGCCACAGCAGGTGCGCCGGCCGCGCCGGCGATCACGCCGCTGGTGGCTGTCGCGGTAGCCAGCCTTGTAGCCTGGAACGTCATTGCCTGGACGGCGGCGAAGCGCGCGTTCGGATGGCTCGCAGGGGGAGCGTCTGGAAGCGGTACTGCGGCACCCGGGACAAACCTGCAGCCCCAGACCGGGGCGCGACAACTATCGCGCTTCCCGGTGCGAATCCCGGCGGACCTGCGGCTCCTCCTGCGCGACCGGATCACCGCGATGGTCCTCTGTGCTCCCATCCTGGCGGCGGCGGTTCTTGGCCGGGGCATCCCGGCGATCCTCTCGTGGGCCGCCGGGGCTGACGCCCTGCCCACTGCGGTGATCGCCGCGGTTACCGCAGGAGCAAACAACCTGCGCTCTTTCAGCCTGCTCCTTGGCGCACTGATGTACGGCATGGTTGGGGGGCTTCTGTATCTGGACGAGAAGGATGAGGGGGTCCTGCCGTTCCTCCGCACCCTGCCTGGGCGACGGGGATGGTTCATCCTCCGCCGTACCGCCCTGCTGATAGCAATACACACTGCGGCCCTCCCGCTGGTCATCCTGACGGGAAACCTCCTCCACCCCGGCGTGGGTGCCCTGCGGTTTGCCCTCTCCCTGGCTGCTGACGCCCTGGTGATCCCTCTCATGTTTCTGGCGATGGGGCTGCTGGCGGCCAACAAGGTGCAGGGCCTCGCCCTGGCGAAGGTGCTCAACATCCTGTGCCTCTCACCGCTCCTGCTGGCGGCAGTGCCGGACCGCCTCTCGTGGATCCTGGCAGTTGTCCCGGGGGCGTGGGGCAGCGTGATCCGCCTGGGGGCTTCCACGCCTCTGCAGTTCGCCGGGGCGTCCGTGCTGGGTCTGGCATCCAGCGCGACGCTGCTGCTTCTATTGTACCGCCGTGCCTGCGGGGGGACTCGTACAAAAACCTGGACGAAGAACATCGTGACACCGTTGAAGCCAAACCGCGCCGATGCGGTGCGTGAACGGCTCGTTGAGTACGGAATCTCGGCGGACGACATCAATGATGCTGTCGACTGGGCTCGATCCGGTGCGGATGAATGACCCTCTGCGCGCCGTATTTGATACCAATGTTGTGGTATCGGCGCTTCTGTTTCCCCGCGGTAGTGTCGCATGGCTGCGTGAAGCCTGGTCGTGAGGAACTTCTCGGCGACAATATACCGTATACGGAACTCGCCGAGATCCCGGAGGCTACCGGGACACCCCGCTGTCGCGATCCTCACGATCAGATCTTCTCCGGAATCATCCGGAAGTGACTGTCCGCTTCAAGCAGTTCCAGCTGGTGTACCCTTGCCGTTGCGGCGATGAGCAGGTCTGTTGATGGTACGGTTATCCCCTGTGTGCGGCACGTCGTTGCCAGATTGTTGGCCATCGTCCATACGGCATCAGTAGTCGAGACGCGATCCAGAGTTTCTGTGATCTGCCGCAGTTTTGATCGTTCATTTTCGCCACGAGCGCCGTTCCACAACTCAACGATGACCATGTCGCACAGGATGGCGTGGCCGGTTTTCAGAAGAGATTCCACCCGGGAACGCACGCCCTTGTCGCCGTCGCGGCGAAGCGCCTCCACCCACGCCGATGTATCAATCAGGGTCATGAGTTCCCTCGGAGTGCATCCAGCTCCTCCCCATCCATGAACTGGTCAAACGTACCAAGAAGTGATGCAAGCTCTTCCGATCGCCGTAACCGTATATACTCTTCAAGAGCGACGGTAACTGCTTCTTTCTTTGTACGCGTTTTTGAAGCAGTTTGTACGGCAGCTAACAGCTCTTCAGGAATATCAATCGTCGTTTTCATACGTACAGTGTATTGCTCCCACTGGTTGTTTTCAATGTGCGATTCCAGCGTAAGCGGAGGATGGACGCGGAAATCGAGTCGGTTCGGGAAACGAGCACAACGCACATCGTGATCGCCACCGTAGACACCAACGTACTTGTGTCGGGTGTCTTCTTTGGTGGCCTTCCGGGAAAGATCCTCACGGCGGCGCGGGAAGGGGCTTTCACCTTCGCTATGACGCCGCTTCTGCTGAATGAACTCCGGGAGGTATTTGCCCGGAAAATGTTCGGCCTCACCCCGGACATGGTTCAGTTGCTGATGGAGGGCTTTGAGGACTCAGCCATGATTGTGTACCCGGATGATGATGCGGTGGTCACGCCACGGCAGTTTCTGGATCATCTCAAGATTGAATAGATCTCAATGGTCCGCCAGCCAGCCGGCGCAGGACCTGCCGCAACATCACAGCGCAAACAACCCCGCCACATCCACCTGCAGCCCCTCCAGCACCGCCGATGCCACAGACCCCGTTTTCACAACGATCTCCGGGTCGTCGTACCGGCCGGTCCCGTTCAATCGGTACACCTGAACACTCCCGGCGGGATCCACCACCCAGTACTCCCGCACCCCATGGCGCTCGTACAGGGAGAACTTGTCGTTCAGGTCCTTCTTGCTGGTCCAGGGGGAGAGTACCTCCACCACCACATCGGGAGCGCCCCGGGCCCCCGCATCGGTCAGGCGCTCAGGCCGGCAGAAGACGCTCAGGTCCGGCTGCACCACCGTGTCCGCCTCGTCTTCTGACTGATCCGGGTGTGATGGCAACAGAACATCAAAGGGGGCGATATACACCTGACATGGTTTGTCCTTGAGCCATTCCCCGAAAACCAGATGCAATCGCCCAAGTATCGCCTGGTGCGCACGGCTGGGTGCGGGAGACATGTTCCACGCAGTGCCCCCGATGAGCTCCCACCGTTCCTGTGGCGGCCACAGTCGATAATCCCCATAGGTATAATGCGCGTCGGTCTTTCGCAGTGCCTGTCCCATAATCCAATACTATCACGCACCGGGGGTATCTCAAAAGGGTATTGGTGAATTGGGGCGCCTGCCCCGTTCCGGGGCACCGGGCTTTGCGGGGGTACCGTCCGGCCCTCGCCGGGCGCGGGCCGGACCGCACGCGGGTCG
>SKHA01000313.1 GCA_007117185.1 Spirochaeta sp.
AAGTGGCCCGGACCCTTGAACGGGACGCTGGAGTTGACCTTCAGGAGGGGTATCGCTGGATCCAGCTCACCGAGGAAGAGGTGGAACGCTTTCGCCGGCGCCGGGCCCTGATCGCCGTTCTTCCGGTGTGGGTCCTGGGGATCGCGGCCACCCTGGGTGGATTGATGCTGCTGGGTGACTTCGGGCTTGGTCGCACCGCGGCGACCTTCGTGCTGACACTGGGAGCCCTTCTTCTTGCGGCGGTGGTGGCGGTGCTGGCCTGGCGCCGGGGTAAGGATCCCTGGGCGTCGTGGCTGGCACAGCGCGGGCGTTTACAGGAGAAGTGATGGCAGAGTAGAATGCCGGCAATACCATAATGAATCTAGAAGCTTTTGTTCTGGGATGCGGCGGCGTCATGCCCCTTCCCAACCGTCACCTTACATCGGTACTTCTGCGTCGGGAAGGGGAGGTCTTTCTCTTCGACTGTGGCGAGGGCTCCCAGGTCAGCCTGCGGGCCCTGAACCTTCGCTGGAAGAAGATCTCCGCCATCCTCATTTCCCATACTCACGCAGACCACGTGACCGGATTGCCGGGAATGCTGATGCTCTCAAGCCAGGTGGACAGGGTGGAACCACTGACGATCATCGGACCGCCTCGAATCGCCGCGTACGTTGAAGCCAACCGTGACGTCCTTGAGATGTACATCAACTACGAGATCCGCGTTCAGGAGATCCGCGACCCCGGGGTTCCCCAGGAGGTCTTCCGGGGTGACGGGTTCGCCATTCGTTCCTTTCCGCTGCGTCACTCCCGGGTTTGCGTGGGGTACACCCTTGAAGAGGATCCCCGGCCGGGGGTCTTTCATCCCGAGCGGGCGCTGGAACTCCAGGTGCCCCGGGGTCCCCTGTGGGCGGGGCTGCAGCGCGGTGAATCCGTCCACAACAGCCGGGGTGATCTGGTGCACCCTTCAGAGGTGCTCGGGCCGGTCCGGCGGGGGCGCAAGTTCACCTACATGACCGACACGTTGCCCTTTGCTGCGGTGGAAGAGCACATTGCTGATTCCGATCTGCTTATCAGTGAGGGGATGTTCACCGAAGAACATCGCGAGTCCGCCCGTGCCAAAAAGCACATGACTGCCGCTGATGCGGCCCGGCAGGCTCGCCGTGCCGGAGGGATTCGCAGGATGGGACTCATTCATTACAGTCCCCGCTTTACCAACCGGGAGCTGCGAGAACTGTTGCAGGAAGCCAGAGCCATTTTCCCGGATACGTTTCTCACCCGGGACCGGCAGCATCTGGAGATTCCCTACGAGGAAGATCAGGAAGCGGAGAGAAACTCCCGGTAGCGCCGGGGGTCCGACTTGAAGCCGACGATGCGCCCGGGATTCTGCCGGGCCTGTTTCAACGCACCGTTGCACTCCCGCATGATCCGTTCAGCGTCAACGAGCCGGGCGTTACGTGCGGTTACCCCGGCATGGAAGTCTGCCAGCGGTTCGTGCCAGTCGTCGCGTTTTGACCAGTAGTAGCGTTGATATCGCTCAACCATACCCAGGGCTTCGTCCACTGTCGCGTTGGGAATCATCACTACCGCACCACGGCTGTTGTATTCGAAACACAGATCGTCCACGGGGAAGAAGTCTTTCAGGGACGTGCTGTTCAGCTGATGTTGCCGGTCGCCCCGTTCGCCTCGGGCAAATTCGAACTGTACCACCGCAAGGTCCTGTTCTGAAAAGCCCGCCCGTTCCAGCTCCCGGTTCAACCGTTCTTCCAGTCTTTCTTCGCTGGCGATCACCCCGGGGCCGGAGACGGCAGGTTCCCCCTCCGTTTCGACAATCCTGTCCGCCGTCGCCGCTACCGCAGCGTCCGGTGGCGGTGCAGTCCCGGAATCCCCGGTGCGCTGGAACTGACTTTGATTCTGTCGACGCAAAACCAGCAGGATTGCTGCTGCCAGCACCACCGCGGCGATGATCAGGGCAGTGATAAAGGCATTTCTCAGGAGCCCGAAGAGATCCGGCCGGGTCATCACCGGATACACAGCTGTCACGATTCGGCGGGTTCCGTCGGGCATTGCGAATGAGCGGGAAAAACGGCTGTACCACTGGGCGGGGAGGGTGACAGCAGGGCGTTGCGGAGACCCCGGTACCATGACAGCTTCCAGAAAGCGGTCAGACGCGGCCCACAGGTAATCTGTGTCGTCGTTCAGGCCGGCGATGACGATGATCACCGGGAAGATATCTCCGGCGGGATCGGGCGAGAGGGTTCCCTCTCCCTCCTGCCAGATCGTGGCGACCGCCCGGGAGAAATCACGAAAGTGCTCCGTCGCCCGTTCCACTCCGGCCTGACGCAGCTCTACAACCCCCACGGCCAGGACGGTAGTCGCCGCTAAAATCGCGATAATAGATAAAATTGTGTAAGCCCGCACCAACCAACGGTCCATTCTGTAATCAGTATCGGCGAAGTGAGGAAAAAACAAAAGCGCGAACTCGTTCTAACGCCGTATAGAGGAAAGAAATGCAGTCCGCCGGGGCTCGTCTTCGGGACAACCCGTGCCACGCCGGAAGGTGGGCGATTCCGTGGGGTCCCAGCAGTTCCCGGAGCGCATGTGCCGGAATACAGGTGACATCGATGTTCTGCAGACGAGCCAGAACCCGATCCAGCTCACCCAGGTGCTCCTGCCAGAACCTTTCGGGGTCGAACCGGCGGGCCAGCGGCACCAGTATTGCCTGCTCCAGTTCGGGGGCATGGTTCAACCTTCGAAGGTGGTCACGACGCTGCAATAGCGCCGTGGTTGAGAACTCCAGTCCGGGAGGTGCTGCTGACCCGACCGATGAGATCGGCTGCATATGCGGATATACCTGACTGGCGAAGAACTGCTCCTCCGGGGTGGTACGGCTGGAACGTCGCCGGGCGAGTGAGTAGTGCCAGGTACCTCTGGCGTAGGTCTTCCCTCCCGGGGCGGTGCCATCCATCCCCAGCAGTTCTGCTTTTCCTCCGAAGGACCGAACCAGCAGCACTGCCATCTCTCCAACCGAGCGCGCCGGCTGGGGCAGCATGTAGAACGGTGCGCCCCAGGTATACAGGAGCTGATGCAGTGGATGGTAGCTGCCAACCCAGATCACGGAGCGGTGGCTCCCGTGGCTGCTGACCCCCGCCGGCGTGGCTGGATCCAGGGCCAGCAATGATCTCTCGGGAACGCCCCGGCGAAAGTGGAGGGCGCTCCAGCATTGAGGATCCAGAGATGCCACCACCCGGGGAACGATCTTCTGTTGTTCAAGCAGCGGCAGGATGGTATCGGTCGCCACAACCGGAGCTCCACGCTCACGGTTCTGCTCCGCCGCCGGCCCCGCTCCGAGAAGGGTGAACGTCGTTCCGTTGAACAGCTGCACCAGGTGTTGCCGGGTTGCTCCGCCCACAAAGCGGTCGCTGTTTCTGAGGGTGTTTACCAACCAGCGAACGCCGAAGCGTTTCATCGTGGTGAGTTCTCCCTCCCGCTCGTTCTGGAAGATCTGCAGAGTTCGGCGGAACTCGTGAAAGCAGTTCAGGTGCAGTGGTTCTTCCGTCCATGGGCGCAACTCGAAAAGGGGGATCTCTGTGGAACAGGTGAACAATGACGCCTCAGAGAGGGCGGTGGTCAATTCCTGTGGCGAGGTGACCAGGACAAGCCGTCGTGACCGCAACTCCGCAGAAAGATCGATGTGTTCAGTGATGTATGCCAGAACCAGCCGGTCGCGGTCGGCAACCACCACCGTTGCTTCGGGATGCTCCGACAGGATGTGCCGGGGTATAAATGCCCCTCCCAGCCCAAAGACCACCACTGCGGGGCACCATCCCGGCAGGGTTGCACATTCTCTTCGGGCCTCCCGCCAGGGGTCGTAGAGAGAGTGCAGCTGTCGAATCGCGCCGTCATCTCCGCGGGCGGCGATGGTTGCCTCGCCCCGGCGGGTCAGCCGGGCTACCGGCTCAGTCATAGTGGCGCGCCTTGGACAGGAGTTGGATCAGCACCCGCTGTGCCTCTGCGGCGACCACCTGCCATTCTGTGCGGGATGTGATCCACTGGAGAAACTCCGTCGGCGCCAGATGGACCATCAGTTCGCCGGTGGCGTCCGGGAGTTGCCGTGGATCCGACGGCTGATTCACTGTTGTCAGGGTATCCTGCCACTCGCTGAGAGTTCGCATGGCCCGGCGGCGTCTATCCGCCCGGGGGGGACGCCGCTGCGCCGCGAAGGTGAGCGCACCGGCGGGTGTTCCTGGGTTGGACGGTGGAGACGCCCAATCCAGGAGGGCCGGGGAGGGTGCCAGGAGATGGACGTGCCGCCCCCCTCGGAGACGCACCAGCTGTTCCTGGATCATCTGACGGTACGTTGCCAGCGCCGGTCCCTGCCACGCCGCGCTTCCATCAGGCCACACTGCACCCAGTCTGGTTGCGCCGGGCCAGACTCTGCCGGCTCGAACGGTGTCCTCCGGAGTGAGTCGCCGTGTTGACCCGGCTATCAGCGCATCGTTGCAGTGCGGACGGGCGTGTTCCTCCAGGTCCCGGGTGCACAGGTCCAACCCGGCCAGACTCAACGAGCCTCCCGGGCAGATCGTCTCTCCGATGAGGAGGAGTGTGGCGCCAACGGTCGGCTGGTCCGGGAGTCCCGTCCAGTCGTCCGCGTCGATGGCCAGCCGCTCCCCGATCCATCCGGTCCGCAACGGCCAGGGGCGTTGGATCCTCCGGGTTCCTGCTCGAAGGGGGGTCGCTACAACCTGCCGTTCGGTAACATCCTGAAGATACCGATCTGCCCAGACACCGCCATCGGTGTGAACAACCACGGACACTGCCTGGTTGTTGCGGCGCAGCCACCGCAGAGCCGAGCTGGTGGCAACGATCGGGGTTTTGCTCCTGGCCACTTCGGCGTGGACAAGAACCTGCAGGGATGGCCCCGATGTTGCCAGGATCAGCCCATCGGTTGTTCCGGTCGGAGAAAAACGCTCCTCCCAGGCCAGGGTTCCGGCCACCGCATTTGCCAGCCAGCGTCTTCCGAAGACGGCAACCGTTGCCAGCTCCGATTGCAGGTCCCTGAGAGCCTGGACCACCCCCTGTTGTGCACGCTCCATCCATTCCGGGAGAATCGCCGCGGCGGCGGGCCACACCAGAACCTGGACCAGTGGCGTCTCCCAGCTGAAAAGATGCCGGCGGATCACCGAACGAACCTCCGATACGGAAGCTTGCGCCGCCGGGAACCGGAGAAACCCGTCGTCCCGGTGGTGGCGGTGGTCTGCGTCGTCAGTTACCTCCAGGGAAAGGACCCGCGGTGGAGTGGGGGAGCTGCGCAGGGCGCTGCCCACAACACCGAGTCCATCACCAAGAACGATGATCGTTCCCTGACGCCGCACTTCAGGCAGTCGGGCGACAAACTGGTGGGCTTCCCGTTGCGGATCGTACCGCGAGTGGAGATATCGGTTCTCGATACGAACGGTACGTCCCCCCCGGCGGGACTTCTCAAAGGCGGGACTCACGTTCCAGCGCTTCTGCATCCACTTCCCTGCATTCCAGGCGGG
>SKHA01000178.1 GCA_007117185.1 Spirochaeta sp.
AGCTCCTGAACAAATCGCGGATGGAGTCGGCGCAGTTTCCCGGTGAGAAAGTCCAGCTTGTCCCAATCGTACTCCGGGCGGTAGTAATATCGCTTGAAGTGACGAAACCGGCGTAACTCGTCCAGATCGTCGTAGGAATTATCCGTGAGCAGGCGGGGGCGAACCCCACGCACCTCTATATTGAGTCGCCGCAACAGATCAGCGTGCCAGCGCTGACCATCGATATTGTTCCCAAAGGTCTGGGCAATGCGAAACATGATCGTCTCAGCAGCGGTATAATAGTTTTCCAGCAGGCCGGCCACCACCAGACCGTTCTTCCGGCTTTTGCCTTCCTGCGGTACGTCATCAGTGAGTATCTGCTGCAGATAGTCATACAGTTCCGACAATACACGAACCTGGGACGCGATCTCACCGGCGATTTCCGCACCAGGATTTTCACCCATGAGAGATCTCCCGCTCATACACAACCACCCCCTTTTCGAGAATACGGGTGCGATGTTCCGGGTGAATCTTGTCCAGGGGGATGAGGTCCAGAGGCAAGTCAGTCTGCTGAAGGGCCCACCGTTCCATTTCAGACCACTGTTCCATATCGACTACACCTCCAACGGCGATGTCGATGTCGGAATACTCGGCAAACAGCTCTGGTCGGAGCAGGGAACCCCACACCACGATACGCTCAGGATGCCACCGTTCCCGTATTCCCGTAACAATAGCGTCTGCATCGTTCTTTGCCGCAGCCCACCGCGTTTGCAGGGCTTGCCGGCGGGTGTGTTGCCGTTCCCGATAGGACCTGCGGGCAGCCTCCATATCGAAGCTGCCGGTGGCGGTCTCGTTGGACGTAGCCATACCACAAGAGTGCCCCCACCGGGCAGTTCCGTCAAGATCCGGCGATACGCGGTGGGCCAGCAAGAATTATTACTGCACAGAATCCACTATGTACGCGCTGAAGGGGTTGTCTTCCCCGACAAATCGGGCCGCCACGGTCTGTGCGGTAAGCCCGGCGATCTCATCGTCGGTTACCAGGCAGCGCTCCAGCTCAGCGCGAATGCCCGCTTCGTCCATCTGCATGCCGATAAACACCAGTTCCTGCCGCCGGTCCTCCCAGGGGCCCTCAAACTGGCCGCGGATCTGGTCACGGAGCTCCGCCGCCCGGGGCCACTGGGCGCGGTCCACCGCCGCCCACCAGTAGCCCCCCATGGTAACCTCCTTGCGGGACCCCGCCTGGGAGAGAAACAGCGCCAGCTCTGGATACGGGGCCACCCAGAAGAACCCCTTGGCGCGGACAACCCCGGCAGGTGCTCCCTGCAGCCAGTCGTAGAAACGACGGGGATGGAAGGGGCGACGGTAGCGGAAGGTGAAGCTGCCGATGCCGTACTCCTCCGTCTCCGGAGTGTGCTCCGTCGCCAGCTCCTCTTCCCACGCATCGGATGACTCCGCAGCCTCCAGGTCAAAGCGGCCGGTATTGAGGATCTGGCCAAGGGGCACGTCTCCGTGGTTCGCCGGGATCACCGCAGCACCGGGATTCATGGATCGCACCAGCGCTTCGATGCGGTGCAGCGTCACCTCGTCAATGAGGTCGCGCTTGTTCACCACGATCACGTCGGCAAATTCGATCTGGTCCACCAGCAGGTGCGCGACGGTCCGTTCGTCCTCAGGCGTCACTTCCTGGCGACGGTCCGCAAGGCGCTGGATCGACTGGAGTTCATCAAGGATGGAGGAGCCGTCCACCATGGTGACCATCGTGTCGATGCGGGCAACGTCCCGCAGGGAAACTCCGTCGGGGTCATCGAAGGTGAAGGTCTGCGCCACCGGCAGTGGCTCGGAGATGCCTGATGATTCGATGAGCAGATAGTCGAAGCGGCCCTCCCGGGCGATGCGGCTCACCTCCATCAGCAGGTCCTCCCGGAGGGTGCAGCAGATACACCCATTGGTCATCTCCACCAGTTTTTCGTCGGTGTGGCTGAGCTGGGCGTCACCGCGGGCTACCACAGCGGCGTCGATATTGATCTCCGACATATCGTTGACGATCACTGCAACCTTGAGGCCCTCCCGGTTGCGCAGGATGCGGTTGAGCAGGGTGGTCTTTCCCGACCCCAGGTACCCCGAAAGCACCGTAACCGGGAGCCGTGTGTCTGTGTGCAAGGCAGTGTTCATGGGGTGAAGTATTACTTAATAATACCACCGCTGTCAAGATGTCAGGAAAGCCGCTGGTGAAGCGGGGGTTCCGGTCAGTCGCTGGGTAGCTGCCCTGATCGAACAACACACCCGTACGGAATGGCCCGCGTCTGTCCGGGAGGCCGCCGGGGCGTGGCCTGATGCTCCGGAAGCAGCAATCCTGCGGGACGTTACTTCTGGCGATGTCCCACGGGAGTCGCTGTGACCTGGGTACTGGATACCAACACTCTCATCTACTTCTTTAGGGGACGTGGCAATGTGGCGGAGACGATGTTGAGCGTACCCCCAGCGGAAGTTGCCATTCCCGCAATCGTGGTCTACGAGCTTGAGGTGGGCATACTAAAATCTCGCGATCCGGAAAAACGAACAGGGCAGTTGAATGCGATCCTTGATGCATCCCGTGTGCTGCCCTTTGATCGATCATGTGCACGAGCTGCGGCGGAAATTCGCGCTGAGCTGGAACGGGATGGAGCACCCATCGGTCCGGTGGACGTCCTGATCGCTGCCACGGCGATCGCCCATAACGCAGTGCTGGTTACCCACAACGTTGACGAGTTCAGCCGGGTGTCGCGACTCCAGGTAACGGACTGGTACTGATGCGATGACCGGCAATTACCTCGGCGCCCGCGGCAGAGGTGGAGCAGCCGGGCGGGACGGCGCATCAGGAAAGACGAGGGAGAGGTCCACCGTGACCGCTGGTACCGTCCGGGAGGTGACGCTGTCCCCGGGACCATAGGCGTCGAGGCGAAGACACGGCAGGTAAAGGTTTGTTCCCCTGCGCTGCTCATGAAGGTGAACCGTTGTCCGGCAGTATCCGTTCCCGGACGAACTGGTTCGCCTGGGTGTGGTACGTCAGCAATGTGGCACTGGTCTCATACAGTTCGTTCAGATAGCCAGCGGCAGTCTCACCATCGTTCTGGTAGTCGTGGGCAAGCTGGTTACGCAACTCCCGAAGCTCCTGCCACCGTTCAGCATTGGAAATAACCTGTGCCCGCTCGAGGTGAGCCAGTCTATCCAGGACAGTCAACGACTCGGCATCCTCCCGGAGGTACCCAACGATTGCCGGAAACAGCTTTGCCCCCAGAGCGTCCCGGAGTTTTGTGAAGCGATATATCAGCTGGTCCACATGGGCGACCTCATCATCTGAAAGGGTTCTGCAGGAATCACTCGTCAGGGGGAATAATCGGGAACACTCGCCTCTCGCGTATTCAACGCGTCCTGCATGAACGTCGCACTCACGAAGGATTGCCATCAGCTTCTCCTGCCCGCCCTGGTTCATCGAAGTGTCACCCCTTCGGTGGATGCAACCTGATGGATCGCCTGTTCACCGGAATCCGGGGTGCACAGGACTACATCAACCCGACGGTCCCCGATTCGCTGTTTCAACCGCACGAGAAAACGGATCTTCCTGCTCCGGGCTGTGTTCGCGTCCATTCCGGTAGTAATCATCAGATCGATATCTCCGCCACGAGCAGCGTCATCTACACGAGATCCGAACAGCGTGACAGTGGCGTCGGGGCCGATTACCTCAGCTGCGGTCCGAAGGATTTCCGTCTGTTGTGTTCCGGTGAGCCGCATGCAACCATGCTGCACCGGAGCGACGGTGAAATCAAGATACCCGGACAGTTACCCCACCCCGCTCTCTGCGGCGGACTCCGTTGTCAGGGGCTTCACGTAGGCAAATCCGTTGGGCTCGTCGCCGTACCCCGCCAGCAGGGGCGAGGAGACCTCGATGGTACGACGAAATCCCTGGCGGTCGTAGAACAGGTAATTGCACCCCTTGTCGGTCCAGAGGTAGATCCGCTGGTACCCCTGTGCTTCGCAATGACGCTGAAAGTCTTCCATCAGACGCTTGCCCCACCCACGCCCCCGGAGGGACGAGGCAACGAAGAAGAGGCTCACGAAGGCGTCGCTGTCCCGCCGGTGTGATTCCAGCGCCGACATCATGGCCAGGAGGCCAGCGGCGGTTTTCCACCCTCGCCGTCGAGGTCCGAGATGCCCCGCCAGGAAGTGGAAGAGCATTCGCACGATCACGCCCAGGGTGCGAAGCCCCCGGATTAACCTCCCCCGGGAGTCGCGCTTGAGGATGCCGAAGAGGTATCCCGCGACACGGTCGTTCTCGTCGAGGACGATCCGGGAGTAATTGGCCCCTACCGTCGCCTCGTGGAAGAACAGCTCGTTCACCAGGTTCTCCCGGGTGAGCCCGGGAAAGAGGGCGTTGTGGTTCCAGGTGTCGCTCATCAGGTCGATGCACTGCCGGCGATACTCGTCACGGTACGGGGTGGTTCTCAGTTCCATTGTTACTTCCTTCTCCAGGATTAGGTCATATGACCTACGCCCAATATAGGTCGTTTGACCTAATTCGTCAAGAGGTGTATCGTCGTTTCATGAACCTGAAACAGCAGGAAATACTGCAGGCAGCGCGTCACCTGCTCATCAGCGAGGGCAGCCCGGGATTCTCCATGCGGAAGCTGGCCCGGAACCTCGAGATGAGCCTTGGCAACCTGCAGTATCATTTTCCAACCCGGGTGGATGTGCTGGAGGGGCTCCTGGCGGCAGACGTGGAAGGGTACCGGCAGGTGTTTGAATCGCTGCGCCGGGGAAACCGGACCGGCAGGGATCTGCTCTTCCAGGTTCTCTTTCGCGCTTTGAGCGACGCGGGGCATCAGGATGAGATTGCGGTGTTCCGGGCACTCTTCTCGTTCAATGAGCCGGAGATCGGCGCCGCGCTGCAGCGATACTACCGGGAACTCTATACCCTTCTGGAGAACGGCCTGGCCCAGCTGGGCGCGGCGCCGGGCGCTGCACCGGCGGAGGGTCCGGCACACCCCACGGCGGCGGTGCGCCGGGCAGCGTCGCTGCTCTTCCCCTACCTGGACGGATTCGAGACAACCAGGGGGTACCTGCCCCTGAACCCGAGGGAGATCGCCGAACTGCTGACCGACCTGGTCCAGGGAATCCTCGCCGATGCCGAGGAGGATACGCCTCATTCACGGGTGTAAGTCACCCGCCGGTTGTACCGATTCGATGTACGCGTCGATCGCTTCCCGGGATGTCATCCAGTTTCTGCCGAATTTTACCGCGTCGAGTCTTCCGGTGCGGCCGATAAAATCGGCGAATGGTGCCTGGTCTCCTCTGTCGGCCCGCCGCAGGACCCGATAGCATTTCCGGCGGTCCACCCGCAGGATCACCGCCGGCGGGTATCCGTTCCGCATCAATATGAAGTTCATCAGCAACCGGGCCGTTCTGCCGTTTCCATCCATAAACGGATGAATATACACGAAACGATAGTGTACTTCCGCCGCCAGTTCCGGTATCGGTTTGAGGTG
>SKHA01000188.1 GCA_007117185.1 Spirochaeta sp.
AACCAACCTCCTTCCCAGCGACCGTCTGCGATGGGTGCCTATCGATGAAGACACCGCTGCGCTGCTCTTCGAGTACCGCGGAATGACCTTGCGCTACACCGTCACGTTCAACCAGGCCGGCGAGATCACCGAGCTGGAAACCGAGCGGTTCCTCGGCGAGGAGGGGCTGGAAACGTGGGTTGGACGAGTCAGCGATTACCAGGAGGTGGGGGGTATGCGCATACCCATGACCATCGAGGCGTTGTGGGTCCTTGACGACGGCGAGCACAGCTACGCCCGTTTCAACGTGCAGAGCATTCATCACGAGTAAGCAGCGTGCTCCGTTGGTTGCGGAAAGAAACGCTTGCCCCGGGAGCCGCTTCGGTGCATATTACACAAATTACCCATCGATTGTGTAACAGGAGCAGTACCGTGGCGGAGACGACAAGAGAGCGAATACTGGAGGGTGCCCTGGAGCTGATCGGCGGCGCCCCATCGGGGGAGCTGGATATGCAGCACCTGGCTGACTGGATCGGCGTCAGCCGCAAGACGATCTACAACCACTTTCCCGGCAAGAATGAGCTGATATCCGAGGCGGTCGCCGCCGGCATCGACCGCATCGTCTGCTCTCTCAACGGGATCGCCGAGGATCCCTCGTTGAGCTTCGTGGAACGGCTGGACCGCGTCATCGAGGAGGGGTTCCGGGAATCCGGTCGTCTACTCGGGTCAGGAAGTCCCCTGGGCGTCGTAAACCGGGCGGTCAGCGAGCTGGGCCGACATATCCGCGACCTGGTACGCAGGATCGCAGCAGAAGCTGCCCGGGAAGGGCTGCTCGCCCGGGAGGTCGATCCGGAGGTCTTCTCGCAGGTGATCCTCGCTCTGGTGGGGGGAGTCCACGCGCTGGAAGAGCCGGAGCTGTTGCCGTGTACACCTCTGCAGTTGCTCAGAGAGTCCTTCCGGATCTGCCTGGTTGGCGCCTTGAGTCCCAAGGGTGAGGAAACCCTCAAGGGGATTGGGATCCTCGCTGGTCCAGGGGTATCTCTGTGAGCCGGCGGCGGGGTATTCGGCTCCTGCAGGTGGTGACAATTCTGGTGATTGTGGCGGCAGGGGTGTTCATCTTTTTTCGTTCCCGTCAGATCGAGCGGACCACCGCCGCAGACGTGGTGCGGTCGGTGCGGGTTGTCCAGGCAGAGAGACGGGACCTGGAAGAAATGCTGTCTCTGCGGGGGTTCGTCGAAGCGGATGAGACGGTGACGATCCTGCCCCTGGTTTCCGGGACGATCCTCAATCTGGGGGTGGACGTGGGCGATGCGGTGGAAGCAGGTCAGCAGATCGCCCGGATTGACCCCGCCCGGTACGACCTCGCCCGGATTCAGGCGGAGGCGTCGTTCTCGGCAGCGGATAGCACCTTCCAGCGCACCCGCCGCCTCTTCGAAGCGGACGCAACCACCAGACAGAACTACGACCAGGCCCGTGCGCAGTTTGAGGCGGCCCGGTCCCAGCTGGACCTGGCGCTGCTGCAGCTCAGCTATACCGAGGTACGCAGCCCTATCGCCGGGGTGGTGCTGCAGCGCCACCTGGCAAGCGGTGACATCGCCTCGCCGGAGCGGCCGCTGGTCACGGTGGGGGATATTGGTCGACTGGTGGTGCGGGGTGCGGTACCGGAAGAGTGGTACCGGCGTTTCTCCGGCAGCGGGGGCAACGGCACCGGAAACCAGGGCGGCGCTGTGGTGTCGCCGGTGGCGGTGCGCATCGCCGCCGGGGGGGAGCTCTACCAGGGCCGAATCCGCACCGTCGCTCCCTACGTCTCGCCGCGGACGCGCACCTTCGAGGTTGTCTCTCTGGTGGAAGGGTCTCCCGCGACGCTGCGTCCGGGCATGTCCGTGACGGTGAACTTCATCTTCGAAACGCGTGTCAACGTCCCTACCCTGCCGCTGGAAGCGCTGGGGTACGGCAACACCCTCTGGTACGTAGACGACGGGATTGCCCGGTCCATAGCGGCAGAGAACCTCTTCAGCCACGGGGCGCGCATGCAGATCCCCGAGGAGGACGCCCATCACCGGTTCATCCTTGAGGGTCACCACTTCCTCAGCGAAGGCCAGCGGGTTCGCGTGCTGGGAGAAGAGGAATGAGCCTCCCGGATTTTTCCGTCCGCCACCCGGTGATCATCTCGGTGCTGCTGGCCGTTCTGGCGGTGTTTGGAACCCTGGCGTTTATCAACCTCAACCGGGAGATGATCCCCTCGGTGGGACTCCCTACCGCCAACATCATCACCACCTGGCCGGGAGCAGGCGTCGAAGACGTGGAAGAGACGATCACCAGGCGGATCGAAAATCAGCTCTCCACCCTGGGGGGCGTCTCCCTGATGACCTCCACCAGTCGGAGCTCCTACTCGGTAATCAGCATAGAGTTTGTTGACGGTACCGACGTCTACGGTCGCCTGCCGGAGATCAGGGAGCTGCTCAACGGGATCGTCGCGGATCTTCCCGACGACGTCCAGGGGGCGCCGGAGATCATCATCTCCGAGGCCAATACCCTGCTGCCGATCTTCTCGTTCCAGGTGGACTCCCCCGCGGACCCGGTGGAGCTCACGCGCTTCATCGACGACGAGATCTCACCGCGTCTGGCACGGATCCCCGGGACGGCGCGAATCAACGTGCTGGGAGCGGCCAGCGAGGAGATCGCCATAACCCTGGACCCCGACCGCGCCCGGGCGCGGGAGGTCACCCCGCTGGCTGTCCTGGGGGCGCTGAATCAGAGTAACCGCAACGTTCCCGCCGGGCAACTCCAGTTCAGAAACCGCGAGCTGGCCCTCACCACCGAGGGGAGCTTTCAGAGCCTGCAGGAGGTGCGCCGTCTGGTGGTGGATGGCCACGACGGGGCCCTGGTGGAGCTTGGAGATATCGCTACGGTGGAGCGGGTCATCGCCGACCTGCCGATTCGCGTCCGCTCCGGGGGGGCATCGACAGTTGTGGTGGATGTGCTGAAGCGGGATACCGGGAACACCCTTCAGATCGTGGAAGCGGCGCAGCAGGTACTCCGGGAGATCGAAAGGGAAAACCCGGGGGCGTTCACCTGGCGCACCGTCTCGGACCAGCGGGAGATGACCGATCGGTCCATCGGGACGGTGATCACCTCGGCGTTCCTGGGGATCGTGCTGGCCACGGTGGTGATGCTGCTGTTTCTGCGGGACGTTCGGGCTACCCTGATCGTGGCGCTCTCCATTCCTCTGTCCATGCTCTGCGCCGCCGCGGCGATGTACCTCACCGGGCAGACGATCAACCTGCTCACCCTCTCGGGGATAACCGTAGCGATCGGGATGATCGTCGACGCCTCCATCGTCACCCTGGAGAATACCTGGACCCACTTTCACCGCAGCGGCGACCCCATCGAAGCGGCGCGCCGCGGCGCCGGCGAGGTGGGGTCCGCGGTGATCGCCTCCACCCTTACCTCGATCAGCGTCTTCCTGCCGCTGGTCTTCCTGGACGGGATCATCGGGATCATCATGCAGGACCTGTCGCTGACCATCGTCTACGCGTTGGCGGCCTCGGCGGTGGTGGCCCTGGCGGTGGTGCCCTTTCTGGCGCGGGTACTGCTGGCCTCCCGCCGGGCTCCGGCGTCGTTGAAGATTACCGATAGCGGGGCCGGTGGCGGAACGGGTACGTTTCACCGGGTGCAACAGGGGTACCGCCGCGCCCTGGCTCTGGCGCTGGGGAACCCGCGGTTCGTCCTGGCCCTGGCGGGGGCGATTCTCGTCTCCAGCGTGCTGCTGCTCACCACCCTGCCGGTGAGCTTCCTGGCGCCCACCGACACCGGCGAGTTCGAGATCCACATCGAGACGCCCCGCACCTTTTCCCTGAACCAGACCGAGACGGTGGTGGACGAGATCGACCGCATCGTCCGCGAGCTGGTTCCGGAGATCGATGCGGCGGTGTACTACGTGGGCACCGCCAGCTCCCTGGCGATCACCAGCGTGCCCAACCGCGCCTTCGGCCGCATCCGCCTGCGGGAGGGACGGGAGCGAAGCCGTTCGATTCAGCAGCTGATTCCGGTGCTGCAGCGCACGCTGGACCGGGAGATCACCCGGGCCAACGTCACTGTCCTCAACGGCGGCCTGGATGCGATGCTGGCGCTGGCCACCTCGGGGCAGGGGTATCAGATGCAGATCTACGGGACCAACCTGGAGGAAGTGGTGGCGGTAGCGGAAGTCGCCCGGGAGCACCTTGCCGGGGACCCCAACGTGCGCAAGGCGGAAACCAATACCGCCTGGGACCAGGAGCAGCTCTTCCTCACCCTCTCGCACGAACAGATGGGCCGCCTCGGAGTCAACACCAGCGAAGCGGGGCTGACGGTGCGTATCCTCACCAACGGGGTGGAGGCGGGGTCGTTCCTCGCCGGTGGCGAGCGCATTCCCATTCGCCTGGTGTCCACCCTGGCGGACGAACCCTCGGACGAGCAGACGATACACCGCATGTCCCTCACCAACCGTGACGGGACAACCCTCTCCTTCGCGGCGTTTGGTGAGATCGCCTCGCGGCGGACCGTCTCGACGATCAATCGCCGGGACCGATCCATCTCGGCCACCGTGCGCGGGTACCTCTTCGATGAGGACCAGTCCGGGGTGGCGTTCCGCATGGAGAGTTTCATGGAGACCCTCAACCTGCCGGAGGGCGTCGCGTGGGAGCGCGCCGGCACCAGTCAGCTGATCTTTGACTCGGTGCGACGCCTTGGCGGGATGCTCGCGCTGGCGATCTTTCTGGTGTACGTGGTGATGGTGATCCAGTTCGAGCGCTACCGCCAGCCGGTCATCATTATGGCGGCGGTACCTTTTGCGTTGATCGGGGTTGTCCTGGGGTTGCAGGCGTTCGGATCGTCCCTCTCGATCATCGCGATGCTCGGACTCATCACCCTGGGAGGGACGGTGGTGAATAACGCCATCGTGATGGTGGACCATATAAACGGTCTGAGGGATACCGGCGTTATGTCGCTGCACGACGCGGTAGTTGCCGGGGCAGCGGAGCGGCTACGGCCGATCCTCATGACCACCCTGACCACGCTCTTTGCCGTCCTGCCGATGGCGTTCTCCCTTGGGGACGGGTCGGAGATCTACGCGCCCCTGGGTCAGGCGATCTTTGGTGGGCTGCTCTCCTCCACGGCGATCACCCTCTTCGTCGTACCGGTGCTCTACCTGCTGGTGGAACGTCGGCGGGACGCGGCCGGAGCGGCCCGCGGCGATGCGGTGAGGATCGCCGCGGTGATTCTGTTTGTGGGGGCGGCGGTGGTGGCGCCCCGGACGGTGAGCAGCCAGGAGGTGGACGCTCTTGCGGCGGAGGCGGGTCGTCAGCGGGAGGCGCTTGTGGGGCTGCTGCAGTTTGATCGGCCCTTTCACGACGCCCCACCGGGGGGCGCCGCCTCGCCGGGGGGCGCCGCCTCGCCGGCGTCACAGAACCGACAGGTGCTATCCGGGGAGTCGGAGCTGCGGGCGGCGGGGGCGGATCTGTCCGGCGCCCGGGCGCGGCG
>SKHA01000041.1 GCA_007117185.1 Spirochaeta sp.
AACGATACCCCGAGAAGCGGGAGTACGTCCGTCAGGTGATAACCCGTTACGAAGCGTTGGAGCGGGAGTACGGAATCAGGGAGTGATCGTTCTGGCCGGGCGCACGCCGATGCTGTGACTTGCCGACGCGGGGTTGAAACCGCCCCGGGCGGTGACGGCCAGACGCTCCCGGGGGGTGTTCCAGGCGCCGCCGCGGACCGTCCGCAGAAGTTGCCCGTACACGTCAGGGATGCCCCGAGGGGGGCCAACGGGGTTGATCCGCAGCTGCGGTGGTGCATCGCCCCCGGCCTCTCCGGCTTCTTCCATTTCTTCTGGAGAGGGGTACCGCGGGTCAAACCAGTCACCGGTCCACTCCCACACGTTCCCAAGCATATCGTGCAGACCCGCCGGGGTGGTCAGAGCCAGGGCACCCACGGGGTTGGTGGGACCTCCGGCGCGGGTATACGGTGGGAGTGGATCCTCCCAGGGGTCGCCGCTGCGCAGGTAGTTTGCTCCCCGCACCTCCCGGGCTGAGAGGGGGCGCGCCTCAACCACCCGCTCCGGCCAGGACCGCTGGAGCTGCGTGGCAGCCAGCGCCCACTCCGCCTCGGTGGGCAGACGGTAGCCGTCGCCGTCAAGGTCCACCTGCAGGGCTATCTCGTCTTCGGACCCGATTCCCAGCCAGGTGTAGACCGGCGTGCGCGCTTCAAGCAGGGAGAGGCGATTCATCAGCCAGACCGCGCCATACCAGGTGATGCCCACCCCGGGGTGCCCCCGGTACTGATCGATCACGGACACGGTCCGGGACTCACCGTCCCAGCGCAGTCCGAACTGACTGCCGAAATCCAGCTGATCCAGAGCGATGAGAGGAAATCCGGTGGCCCGTTCCACCAGACGGCCAGGCTGGTCGCCTTCGTCGGGTGAGAGGATCTGACCCCGTCGAAGCCCCTGATTGAACAGCTCCGCTGCGGCGGCGTTGGTGAGAATGTGCCGGGACATACCAAAGGGACGGTTCAGCAGCGTGTCCTGCGGGTCTGTTTGGCCGGCTGCCAGGACTACCTCCACTTCCGGAGGCAGTACGGGGACCACTGCCGATACCAGAACCTCCAGGCGCAGACGCTGCACCTCGGTGAAGGGAGTCTCCGTCGTCGGGTCGTGCAGCCCCTGAACGCGCCAGAACAGCTCACCCGTCTCCAGGAGGGCAGGATCCTCCAACTCACCAGCGGGCAACCGGAACGCTACCGATTCCGTTTCGATTGCACGCCGATCCTCCCCGGCAGGGTCAAACCAGTACTCCAGGCGATAGCGGTCGGCTCCTTCCACTTCATCCCAAACCAGACCGGGCCGGGAAACCACCGAGGCGTCTCCATCGGTAGCGCTGCGCACCGCAGGAACGGAACGCTGCAGATCCCAGAGGAACGTCGAATCCCGTGACCACGGTCCCAGCACCCCCTCGGGAGAACGGTGGCGGACCCGCCAGGAGACCTGCGTCCCCGCTGCGATCTGCTCAGGCGCAACCAGCGGCCCGGGGGGGCGCATACTCCCGGCGTCAGGGTCATCAAGGTCAATCGCGGTGAGTCCTTCGATGAGAACCCGTGCGGGCAACCCGGCACCCTCCCAGGCAAGCAGGGGCCGGTCTTCGATGGTCAGGACCTCCTCCCGCAGGGGCTGCGGCGCGGGAATCCCGAACTGCAGGGTCATGGTCAACTCCGGCTGCAACGGCAGCTCCAACCCGTTGGTGAGCAGCAGAGCGAAGGCGAACTCCACCGTCGTTCCATCTTCCAGCTCCTGCAGGGGAAGATCGAAGCTCAGCGCATCAGCGACCAGACGGGGAACAACCCGTCGAGGTTCCGGGACTGTGGGAACCGGGGGCGATACCCGCACCAGAACGGCCTCCACCAGGGTCGGGTCCAGCCCTCCGAGGCGGATCTGCATATTCCTGCCGTCTGCAGGCAGGTCAACCAGTTCAGGATTTCCCTCGATCTCATCCAGGGGGTCCGGTGCTTCGGTTGGTGCGGTACGACACCCGAAAACGGTAATCGTCAGGATCACAACTGCCGCCACCGACACCGCCCGCAACAGAGTCATCGTTCCCGTCATTCGCCGGACCCTCCCCGCTTTCGAACGTCGTGGTGGTACCACCGGCGACCGCGTTCGGCCAGGCGGAATACCGCGGCAGGCACGGGCGCGATGGGCAGATCCCACGGACCGGGACGGTGGACGATAGCGCCACCAAAACCGGTTTTGAAGCGATACAGTCCGTGCATCGGGTGGTTGGGGTCTGCCGCCGGGGGTATCCCGAAGAAGTCGTATTGGCGGTCGCCCCGGGCCCGGGCGTCTCCAATCGCCCGCCACTGGAGCAGGTAGCTGGCCATGTAGTTGCGCTTGATGTCCGCCCCGGCGCCATAGAGGTAGGTGGTGGTTCCCTCCCAGGATGCCGTGATGACCCCCCCCAGGTCGTCGCCGTCGTGGCTGGCGCGGTAGAGGTCCACTATCGGTGCGGGGACGGTGGTGTCTGCGGCCAGATCCAGAATGCGGCGGTAGTATTCCAGGGGGTGAATGGTGATGCGGTCGCGCTGAGCTGTTTGCTGGTACACCTGGTACCACCCGCGAAGGTGCCCCTCCCGTTCCGCCGACGATGCTTGGCTGGCGCGAATCCGCTCCACCTGGACCTCCCGCTTGGATGCCAGGCGGATGTTGTAGCGCGTCTTGGCCTTCATCGCCGCCAGCAGGTCATCTTCACCTGGCGAGAGGTCCAGAACCACCGTGTCCGGTGGTTGTACCCGCATCGCCGCCGGACGCAACCCCCCTCGCGCCGCCGCAGTGGTGTCAAACTGCGCCGTTGACCAGGGGACGTCCCAGCGGAGGAGGTGAGGCCGCCGGGTCAGCCGGCCGACAATCTGGTGCATCTCAGCAACCACGGTTTCCGGCGTGGGAGGGATAGACTGAGAGTCCGGTTGTTCCCAGCCGTAGGGAACGTAGGCAAACTGCAGCGGGCCGATTGATCGCTGCAGCACCTGCAGCGATGGGGCTTCAGCGGTGGCGATGGCGGTGGCGGTCCAGCCGCCGCCGCCCTTCACCCGTCCCCACCAGGGGCTCTGCAGCAGGGAGCCCACTCCAGCCTCAGCCTACCGACCCATTCAGGACGCGGGAGGTTTTAAGCGGCGCCCCCGCAGCAAGGATCCGGCTCTCACCAACGCGAACCTCGCCGTCAACAGCGCGAAGGGGGATCGCAAAAAAGTCATCGATCTTGATCCGCTTCCGGGGCTGGTTTTCAGGCTGCTCCGAGGAGGCCTGCGGTCCAACCCCTTCCACCGTCAACACCGTTCCCGGAGCCACATCCTGAAGGAAGAGCACCTCCACCACCTCCGCTCCTTCCGCAGCGCCCTCGCTGGTGTCAGGGGCGCTGGCCGCCAGGAGCATTCCTTCGCTCTTTACGCCCCGCAGTTTTGCTGGCTTCAGGTTTGCCACCACCACGATCGTCCTGTTCAGCAGCTCCTCGGCAGTATAGTGACCCACCAGACCGCTGACGATGGTGCGCCCCTTTTCGGTGCCGTCATCCAGGGTCTCGATAAAGAGCTTGTCCGCCTCCGGGTGCTGCTGAACCGCGGTGATACGCGCTGCTTTCAGTTCGATCGTGCCGGCGAAGCGCTCCGGCAGGCTCTGTTCGGTCTTCTCGTTTTCCACCGTTGTCTCCCTTGTCTTTTCATTGCCGTCCCGCTGGGCCCGCTCCGCCTGGGTGCCGGCGAAACGCGCCCGCAGATCTTCAATCAGTTCGTCCGGCAATTGCTGGAAGAGAATCTGCGTCTCTCCCAGATGCGTCACCCCTCGGGAGGTACCCAGTTCGGCCCATACTCCCGGTGCCGACAGCCCCAGCATCGCGGCGATTCGCCCGGCGGTGGCCGGCATATACGGCTCGGTCAGAATGGCCAGGTCACGGATCAGATGTACCAGATCGCTGAGCACCTGGTGGGTCTCCTCCGGCTCGGTAGTCCGGGTCCGCCAGGGCTCCGCCGCCTGAAACGTGCGGTTACCGAAGCTGGACAGCTCCAGGATGCGCCGCAAGCCGTCCCGCAGCCCCGCCCACTCCAGCTTCTCCGTGAGTTCCCCTTCCCGCTGACGCACTTCCTGCCAGAATGGCGTCTCGCTTTCCCGGCGCTCCAGCACCACCCCGTCGTAGTAACGATTGACGAAGGTCAGGGTGCGGTTTACCAGATTGGCAAGGTTTCCAATCAACTCGCCGTTGACCTTCTCCTGAAAGTCGTTCCAGGTGAAGGTGTAATCGCTGGTTTCCGGGCGATTGTAGAACATGTAGAAGCGCCAGACATCTGCGGGGATCCCCGTCTCCCGGGCGTCGGTGCCGAACACTCCCACCCCGCGACTCTTGGAGAACTGCCCGCCCTCGTAGTTGAGGTATTCCGTGGAGCTCATGTGATGGAGCATCGTCCAGTTGTCGCCGCTGCCGAGGAGAGACGAGGGGAAGATCACCGTGTGAAAGGGGATGTTGTCCTTGCCGATGAACTGGAACAGCTCCACCTCGTCGGGGTTCTTCCACCACTGCTCCCATTGGTCGGTAAGGGTGGCGGTGATGGAGATATAGCCGATGGGCGCATCGAACCAGACGTAGAACACCTTGTCCTCGAACCCCTCAAGAGGGACAGGGATGCCCCACTTGAGGTCACGGGTGATCGCCCGTTCCTTCAGTCCGTCACGGATCCACGCCTGGGTCATCTGAATGGCGTTGCGCGCCCAGCGCCCGCGGGCACTCGCTTCTGACATCCATTCCTGGAGCTTGGGCAGGATCGCCGGCAGGTCGATGTACAGGTGGGTCGTCTCCTTCACCACCGGGGTGCTGCCATCGACGGCGCTGCGGGGATCGATCAGTTCCATCGGGTCCAGCAGGGACCCGCAGTTGTCGCACTGGTCCCCCCGGGCGTCTTCATAGCCGCACTTGGGGCAGGTCCCCCGAACGTAGCGGTCAGCGAGAAACATCTTCGAAGGTTCGCTGTAAAGCTGCTCAATGGTCCGCTCGGTGATGAACCCCGCAGCGTGCAGCTTCAGAAAGATGTCCTGAACCACCGCAGTCTGTTCCGGGGTTGAGGTGCGACCCCACTTGTCGAAGGCGATCTGAAACCATTGGTAGATCTCGGTGTGAATCTGGTAGTACCGGGTGCACAGCTCCTGCGGCGTGATCCCCTCCTCCCGGGCCCGGGTCTCGGTAGCGGTGCCGTACTCGTCGGTCCCACAGACGTACAGCGTCTCGTACCCCCGGGAACGGCAGAAACGGGCAAAGACATCCGCCGAAAGAACCTGAATCAGGTTTCCCAGGTGGGGAATATTATTCACGTAGGGCAGCGCGCTGGTGATGAGCCTTTTCTTCATGCCCGTCACTATAGGGACAGCTCCGGTGGGTGGTCAACCACAGGAAGAGAGCCAGGTATTACGTTGACATACTTTATTACAATGTCACGGCTGTCCGGTTGAGCTGAAGGTATGATCGCGTAACTCTCTTCCTTA
>SKHA01000019.1 GCA_007117185.1 Spirochaeta sp.
AGCCCTCTGGCCACCTCTTCCAGGCGAAACCGGTGTTCCGCGCTCTGGTAGACCTCCTGGCTACTGACCGCACCTGCGGCTATTGCAAGGAGAAGGGCGACGACGAAGCCCCGGTTCAGGATGGTGTTTCTGAATTTCATAGGTAAACACTAATACTACCGCTCTCCAACGGCAAGAAACGGCGAGAAACTGCAGAAACTGCCAGGATCGTGGTAGAATCGACCATGAGCAAAAAGAACAGTGCCCGCCAGACCAGGTGCATCGGGGTCCTTACCAGTGGTGGGGACTGCCCGGGGCTGAACGCGGCAATCCGCGGGGTTGTCAAGGCGTCTATCGGATCGTCCGGCATCAAAGTGATTGGCTTTCTGGACGGCTTTCGCGGTCTGGTAGAGAACCGGACGGTGGAGCTGGACGACCGGCGGGTCAGCGGTATTCTCACTCAGGGGGGGACGATCCTCGGCACATCCCGGGATAAGCCGCACAAGATGCTCATCGGTGGGACCAGGATGGATATGACCGCCGCCGCAGTGGAGAATGTGCACCGCAACCACATCGATTGTCTTGTCTGTCTCGGCGGCGGGGGTACCCAGAAGAACGCCTACCACCTCCATTCAGTCGGCGGGATCGATGTTCTCACCCTCCCCAAGACGATCGACAACGACGTAGCTGGAACGGACATCACCTTCGGCTTTGACACCGCCATGGGGATCGCTACCGAGGCGATCGACCGGCTGCACACAACCGCCACCAGCCATCACCGGATCATCGTCTGCGAAATCATGGGGCACAACTCCGGATGGCTTGCCCTGGGAGCGGGGATCGCCGGTGGCGCCGACGTGATCCTTATTCCCGAGATTCCCTATGATCTGGAGGCGGTAGCGCGGCACCTGGAGCGTCGCCGGATGAGCGGAAAACGGTTTTCCATCATCGCCGTAGCCGAGGGCGCCCTGTCCAGGACGGAAGGGGAAGAGCAGAGTTCCGGCAAGGGCAAGAAGAAGAAGGAGAGCGAGAGCGATCCGCTCATTGTGCAGCACGACGAGGACGGAGTCCCCTTTCACCTGGTTCAGGAACCAAAAGCCAGCCAGATAGCTCGACAGCTGCAGCAACTCACCGGGACGGAGGCTCGGGTAACCTCCCTGGGCCACGTTCAGCGCGGTGGCAGCCCCTCCCCCCGGGACCGTCAGATCTCTTCGCTTCTGGGAACGGCGGCGGCAGAAGCGTTGAACAGGGGCGAATACAACGTCATGGTAGCTATCCGGGGCGACGGCAGCACAACGGTCCCCCTGGCCGAGGTGGCGGGCAAGAAAAAGATGGTGCCCCCGGATCACCCCTGGCTTCGCAGCGCCGAACTGCTGGGGACGTGCCTGGGGGTGTGAGCCGCTTCCCGGGTCTTGTAACGATCTCTGAACACCGGGCACAATCGGGCCGGAAAAGGAGGTGCCCGGTGAAGTGTGCCCTGGTTCTTGCAGACGGCGCCGTGTTTTACGGCGATGCCTTTGGTTCGACACCACCAACGGTCAATGAGCTCATCGAAGTACCCCGGGAAGATGGTGACCTGTCACTTCAGAATCTCGGTGAAGTGGTCTTCAACACCGCCATGACCGGCTACCCCGAGGTGCTCACCGATCCATCCTACACCGGGCAGATCGTGGTCATGACCTCGCCGCAGATCGGCAATTACGGGATCGATTCGCAGTGGGCGGAAAGTGCCGCCGACGAAGACCGCCCGATCAAGGTCGCCGGATTCGTGGTCAGGGACCTGCACCGCGGCTCGGTGCCACCGGGACGGAAGTCGCTGGAGGCGTATCTGGCGGACCATCGCATCCCGGGGATCACCGCCGTGGACACCCGGGCGCTCACCCTGAACCTGAGAGATAACGGCAGCCGTAACGGGTTGATCTGCCGGAGCGTCGCTGGGGACCGCCTTTCTCCGGAGGAGCTCGCCGCCGCAACGCGCATCGTGAAGGGCTTTCCGGTGATGGAGGGGCGCTCCCTGGTTACCGCGGTAGGCTCCCGTGAGGTGGTTCACCTGAGGGGCGGTGGAGGTGGCAGCGGCAGCGCTGGTGCCCACATCGCCCTGTACGATTGCGGAATCAAGAGCAATATTGTCCGTGAGCTGCAGAAGCGGGGGTGCTCTCTTTCACTTATGCCCTCGACGGCTACAGCGCAGGAAATTCGCGCTACCGGAGCCTCCGCAGTCCTCCTTTCCAACGGCCCGGGAGATCCTGCCGTTTTGACTCATCAGGTGGAACAGACGCGAGAGCTGCTGGGAACTATCCCTGTGCTGGGAATCTGCCTGGGCCACCAGATCATCGCCGAGGCGGTGGGAGGACAGACCTTCAAGATGAGCTTTGGCCACCACGGAGTTAACCACCCGGTGCGGGACGAGCGTCAGGGGCGGGTCTTCGTCACCAGCCAGAACCACGGATTTGCTGTTCGGGAGGACTCTCTCCCGGAGACGACTACGGTATGGTTCCGGAACGCCAACGATGACACGGTGGAAGGGTTGTGGGACGACACGCTGCGGATCCGCACCACCCAGTTCCACCCGGAAAGTGCTCCGGGCCCCCACGACAGCACCTGGATTTTCAACGCCTTCCTGGAGGTTCTCTGACATGCCCGCTCGAAAAGACATCCAATCGATTCTCCTGTTCGGCAGCGGACCCATCGTGATCGGTCAGGCCTGCGAGTTCGATTACTCCGGAAACCAGGCCGTGTCAGCGCTGAAGGAGGAGGGGTACCGGGTCATTCTGGTCAACCCCAACCCTGCCACGGTGATGACCACCCCCGGGACAGCCGACGCGATCTACCTGGAACCCCTGGAAGTGGAGTCGGTAGAAGAGATCATTCGTATCGAAAAGCCCGATGCCGTCCTGGCTACCATGGGTGGTCAGACCGCGCTGAACCTGCTGATGGAGCTGGATGGCAGGGGTGTGCTCAGCAGATACGGGGTCACTATCATCGGTGCGGGAATTCGTTCTATCCGCCTCGCCGAAGACCGGGGAGAGTTCAAGCAGCTGATGAGCGAGATCGGTCTTGAGAGCCCCCGCAGCTCCCTGGTGAGCAGCATCGACGAAGCCGTGGCGGTGATGGAGGACTACGGCCTGCCCCTGATCATTCGGCCAAGCTACACGCTGGGCGGGAAGGGCGGCAGCATCGCCCGCACCCGGGAAGAATCCCTGCAGGCGATCGAGCGGGCCCTGACGGAGAGCCCGATCCACACCGCCCTGGTGGAAGAGTCCCTGCTGGGGTGGAAAGAGTTCGAGCTCGAGGTGATGCGCGACTCCGCGGACAACGCCGTGGTGGTCTGCTCCATCGAGAACGTGGACCCTATGGGCGTCCACACCGGAGATAGCATCACCGTAGCCCCCGTGCAGACCCTCAGCGACCGGGAGTACCAGACGATGCGCACCGCGGCAATTGAGATCCTCCGGGCAGTGGGGGTGGACTGTGGCGGGTCAAACGTGCAGTTCGGCATCAACCCCGTGGACGGGCGGATGGTGGTGATCGAGATGAACCCCCGGGTCTCCCGCAGCTCTGCTCTGGCCAGCAAGGCCACCGGTTTTCCCATCGCCCGGGCTTCGGCGCGGCTGGCGGTGGGGTACACCCTGGACGAGGTGATCAACGAGATAACCGGCAAGACCGTCTCCTGCTTTGAGCCGGCGCTGGACTATCTTGCGGTGAAGGTTCCCCGTTTTGAGCTGGAGAAATTCCCCCGGGGCTACGAAACCCTGGGAACGCAGATGAAGTCGGTGGGGGAGAGTCTGGCCCTGGGCCGGACCTTTCCGGAGGCGCTGAATAAAGCGATCCGCGCGGTAGAGTACGGTCCTGACGGACTGGAAGAGGTGATCGGCGCCGACCAGGACCAGCTCAGGGAGATGGTGCAGACCCTCCATCCCCGGAGAATATTTGCAGCCTATACCCTGCTGCTGCAGGCATCGCCGGAGGATCTTGGTGAGGTCACCGAGTGGATCGCCGATGCGAGCGGTTACGATCGCTGGTTCCTGCATCAGTTGACCGGGATGGCGGCGCTGGAACGGGAACTGGGAGAGCTTCCCGCGCCGCAGGGTGCGGAGCCTCCTGTGCCTGCGGAGCTGTTGCTTCGGGCGCGACAGGGTGGGCTGACGGACCGGCGGATCGCAGCGCTGGCCAAGACCAGCGCCGCAGAGATTACCCGCTGCCGGGAAGAAGCGGGGATACACCCGAGCTACCATATCGTGGATACCTGCGCCGGTGAGTTTGTTGCAGAGACACCCTATTTTTACTCCACCTGGGGCGAGACCGACGAGGGGGCGCCATTGGGGGAGGCTGCGGTGCTTATCGTGGGGTCCGGCCCCAACCGCATCGGCCAGGGGCTGGAGTTTGACGCCTGCTGCACCCTCTCATCCATGGCGTTCCGGAAGCGTGGCCGCAAAACGATCATGGTCAACTCCAATCCTGAGACGGTCTCCACTGACTTCAACGTCTCCGACCGCCTGTACATCGAACCCCTCACCGCCGAAGACGTGATCGCCATCATGAAAAAGGAAGGCGTTCGTGACGCGGTGATCCAGTTGGGGGGGCAGACGCCCCTCAATATGGCCGCGGAGCTTCAGGGGGCGGGCGCCAACATCCTGGGCACATCCCTCGCCGGAATCCACGCCGCTGAGGACCGCAAGCAGTTCGCCGACCTGGTGGGCCGCCTGGGGTTGCGACAGCCGGAGAACCGCATGGCCGGCACCGCTGCGGAGGTCCGCGCCGCAGCCGCCGAGGTAGGGCTTCCCGTTCTGCTGCGGCCCTCCTTTGTCCTGGGTGGTCGCAGTATGACCATCGCCTACTCGATGGAAGAGCTGGACCAGTTTCTGGCTGCTGCACCGGTCCTCTCACCGGAGCGTCCCGTCCTGGTGGATCAGTTTCTGGAGGACGCTTTTGAGTACGATGTTGACGCGGTGGCGGACGGGCACAACGTCTATATCGGAGGGCTCATGCAGCACATCGAAGCTGCGGGCATTCACTCGGGTGACTCGGCGTGCGTCTTTCCGCCCTTCAAAAGCGACCGCCGGATTGAAACCGAGATGATCTCGGCAACCGCGGCGATCGCCCGGGAACTGCAGGTTACTGGGTTTCTCAACATCCAGTTCGCCGTGCGTCAGGGTGTACTGTACGTCCTGGAGGTGAATCCCCGAGCTTCCCGGACCGTCCCGTTCCTCTCCAAAACATCCGGGGTGGATCTGGTCAATGCGGCGGTATCGATATGGTCCGGAACGGATCTTCGGGAGCAGGGGCTGGTGGCTCCCGACGGTGACGGAATCGGTGTCGGTACCTGCGTAACCGGATGGGCGGTCAAGGAAGCGATGTTCAGCTTCGACCGGTTTCTTGGACACGACCCCCTGCTGGGTCCGGAGATGCGTTCCACCGGTGAGTCTATCGGCACCGGGGCGGACTTCGGAGAAGCATTCGCCAAAGCGACCATCGCCACGGGAGTTCACCTTCCCCGGAG